>VBPX01000041.1:18428-102311 GCA_005877075.1 Nitrososphaerota archaeon
ACATTGCAATTCTCATCAACAACTCCATTTCCATCATTGTCCTGTCCGTCTCCACATATCTCCTGTTCAGGTACTGCTGGAGGAGATTGATTACCACCTTGTGGATTATTGCTTACATTGCAATTCTCATCAACAACTCCATTTCCATCATTGTCCTGTCCGTCTCCACATATCTCCTGTTCAGGTACTGCTGGAGGAGATTGATTACCACCTTGTGGAATATTACAATATTCATCCACCACTCCATTTCCATCATTGTCCTGTCCGTCTCCACAAATCTCAGGCTTTGCAACTTTTTCTTCGACTAAACTATTTATCAACTGATTAATCAATTCATTAGTAGCAGCATCTGCTTCTTTCTTATCGTTACTAGGAAAGTAATCAAAAATAATCTGATCGGCTCTTGCTGACTTATAAAATGGATCATTTTTTGCAGCAGCTTCCGATATATAGGTAGATGGATATGCATGTATATTCTGTACTAGTTGTGGGATAGATAGATTAAATGAAAATAAGACACAAAGTAAAAACGATGCAAGTAAAATTTTCTTATTTATGATTATCTTCATTTAAAAAAAGTCACCGCCAATATATCATAAGTTATTATAAAAATCAAAAATACCAGGAACGGCTTGGATACTCGGCCAGATTTAATTTTATGATTAGTAACCAGTTTTTTTACAAAATACACGCTCTGATACTTGAAAACAAGATATTAATACAAAAGCATAATTTCTACCTAAATTAGGTTTTTTAAGTATTGAACATAAAACTCTTTTTTAGTATAGGATCATAACTATCTTTATTAATAATTATCAATTTTTCTATAACAATTTTCACCAAGATGAATCAATGGGTCTATATTTTTATTGTTAAAAAGTGACTGTGGTATAATTCATGTGTATTTCTAAGCTTTTAATTCTAATTGTATCTGATTTATTAATATTGTACTAGTTACATCGTTAGACTGTCAAGTTAATTTAACTGTACTTTTTAAGATTTATACAACTGCTTCGAATGACTCTGTTTGCTCTCCACTCTAATTAATTCGCCACACGATTTGGATTAACTATTCCAAGTCAACTCGGTATAGATTAAATGAAATATGCAATATTGTCTAAGAAAACGATTCAGAATATGGTAAAAACCCTATCGCCACTATAGATTGCATTCAAGTCCCAACTTCAAGAGGCGTTGAACTTCCTCCTACAAGCATTCTCATAATCGGTGTGAACGAGATACAGGCTGGTGCGGGTGAAATTGAGCACTGATACTTTAAACTAAATTTATGTCGGACTAAGAAGGATTTGAATCCTTGGTTTGTGATCCTACTTTATGTTACTTCACATAAGGCTACGATACATACAGTTGAGGATAATGTTTGTGGCTTGTAATCGCATTATTGTTATAACTTCAACAACAAATAATCAGTCAACATCGTAAAACGGGAAAGATCTTTAGATTGCGTCCTCCAGTGATCTCCACACAATAAGGTACTTTTAATTTAGTCCAAATGTTCTTGAAATCATATGTAAAATTTTCTTGGATGTGTATTTTTATAGGTATAACTTTAATATGGTACTCGAGTTTGATATAGTCGATTTAAATTCAGTTGCATTACTATAATATTCATGACATCATAAGAGTTCAATCGGATGTCCTCCTGTACGAACTTGATTACTTCAAGTCAAAAGAATTTGCAAATCGCGATTTGTCTGTAAAAACTTCAAATTCTTTTGCAGGAGGTTTAAGATTTACAAGAAAAATAATTGAAGATAGATCTTCTAATTCCAATAAGATACTTTACACAGAACAATTTGGTTCTGCGGGTGCGCAATTTAGTATTAATTTTGCTGACTGCATTGAGGTAGTTATTAACAAATTAATATCAAAGTCCAGACATGTACTTTACGTTAACCTAGTTGAACCGTTGTTGCGATTTCTCTTTATTTCAAAGGGATACATACTATTACACTCTGCTTGTTTGGACAAAAATGATTCTGGCATTCTCTTCTCGGCCCCTCCTGATACTGGAAAAACTACCACCGTCCTAAAATGTGTAAAGAATGGTTTTTCATTTTTATCGGATGATATGACAATAATAAAGTTACCTAATGAGGCATTGTGTTTTCCCAAACCAATGACAATCAGTTCGCACACTTTTAGAACTGCAGTGAGTGTTTCTAACACTAATGACACTGATCGTAGTATGAGATTGCGAAGTCTAGTTCACTCAAAATCAGGTAGATCTTTTATGCACAAATTAGCTAAACTAAATGTGCCTATTTTTACAATAAATACTATAGGTCAATCGATAATTAAGCCGCCCAAATATAGTATCAATTCAATCTTGCAAGATGCTAAAATAAAGAAAGATACCAAAATAGATACTTTGTATTTCTTGCAAAGAGATAGGAACGACTTTATTCAACTGGATACTGTTTCCGCACTTGATCTTGCAGTTGAAAATAGTGACGATGCATTTATTTTTCCACCTTATTCTGAGATATTGAAGCATATTACTATTAAAGGAAGAACTGCTTTTGAATTATTGGAGGATGAAAAAAAACTGTTGCGTTCATTTCTGTCAGAAATTAGTTGTTACGTAGTAAAAAGTGAAACAAGGTCGTGGTTTAATATGATTTCCAAATCCACTGAAAATAAGGCTTAGTTTTAACATAAAATGGTAATCACACAGAATCTACAATGATTCAAATAATACCCATAAATAACTCAGTTGTTGGAGAGGAAACAAAATTTTCAAATCAGTTCGTCATCACGAAGGATTAATCTACATTACTTTAGGTAATTTTATTGGAGCAGCACTTACTGGAATATTTTGGTTAATATTGGCTATGTTTCAGAACGTACATGAATATGGTCTAATCAATTATGTTGTAGCGATTGGTTCACTCTCTTCGAGCATTTCATTACTTGGTCTTAACACTACTGTAACAACATTAGTACCACAAGGCCATAAGCGAATAGACATTCAGGCAAATCAAGTGGTCCTAATATCTGCGACCGTTTGTGCCATTATTGCGTCACTATTTAATTGGATTCTCGGATTTTTTGTTTTGGGGATGGCATTTTGGATGATGTCATCTTACGAGCTTTTAAGTAGAAAACTATATTCGAAGTATGCTCTTAACATTATTGGTTCAAGGGCATTACAACTTGTTTTATCAATAATACTCTATGGTTTTTTTGGAATTTTTGGAATTATCGTTGGATTTGTAATTGCTTTCTTTGCTTTTAGTGTAACGTACTTTAAGACAATACCTCAATTTAGTAAAAGCTTTGGCAAAATAACAAAAGAGTTCAAAACATCGTTACATTTGTATTCCTATAACCTCTCGAACGCATTATTATTATACCTTGATAAATTAATAATTGCACCTATCTATGGTTACACCGTTTTAGGTTATTATCAATTAGGGTTTCAATTCCTGATGTTTTTTAGTATGATTTCAGTCAGCTTTTATCAGTATTTAATACCTGAAGAGTCAAGCGGAAGGAAAAGAAATAAGCTTAGAATATATGGAATTGCACTTTCTATAATAATCACTATACTAGTATTTCTTCTTGCACCTGTAATCCTCAAAGTCTTCTTTCCAAATTATATAAATTCACTTAACTCTATAAGAATACTAAGCATGGGTATCATCCCAATGATGATAACAAGTACACTCAATTCAAAGTTCTTGGCGATGAAACTTACTCGATTCGTACTAATCTCTTCGATTATTTACCAAGTAACACAAATAATCCTTATCAGAATTCTTGGAAGACAATTTGGAATTGATGGTATTGCTCTATCTGTAGTTATTGCCATGATTGTTCAAATAACATTCCTTGGTGTCGCACAGTTGCGAATAAATAGAAAAAATGTACAAAATATATAATTTTACTAATATCCGCAGGGATATTCGTGCTAAATTATCAGTTATGTATTCTGTGATTTCAAATAGACGTTAGGGTACAATTAGGTGTGAAATATTTGAACATTTTGATATATTATCACCATCACTGTTGTCATCGCAATGATTGCTTTGTTCTGTCGGTGAGATGCCAAGATTGAAATCGTTGTTATCGCCTGTTACAGCAAGATTGGTAATGATATTTTGTGAATCATTTATGCACACACTATTATTATCTCCAATTCTTCTCTCATTACAATCATTAGTTTGCTTCGTCTCTACGTCCACGTTAACTTTGTTATTTTTACCAAAAACGTCTATTGAATCAAGAGAATTTATGCTACTGTTTGAACATACGGCGTTGTTATCTCCATCATCACTTTCATCACATTCTTGAATCTGGTTCGTATTGAAATCAGCAGATAATTTATTATTCTCGCCATGCATGTTTATGGAGCCGGTTGTTGTACCGGTTATATCTTGACAAAATGCATTATTTGCACCAGTGCCATTTTCATCACAGTTATTTTTGTGTTTTGAATCTATGCCTAAATTTATTGTATTATTAAAAGGATCTATGGCAGCGAAAGCGTTACCAGCAATTGTACTGTTGAATATTATTCCAATTAGAAATAGTATTGAGGGAATCAAAATAACTTTTGCAATCATAACTCATTAATTATTTTACTCTATATTATAAATAAAATTGGGTAGATGATATTGTAAGAAAATTGTGCAATTAATTTGAATAAGTAAATTCAATAATTTCTACTAATAAAAAAAACTGAGTGCTCATATGTAAAAAATTTAGTGAAAAACTATATTTATCTTTATTACCCACTTATGGAATAGAAAAATAAGTAGTATTCTAATTACTCGTTTCCTTGATCTTTATCCAGGGTCCATGGAAACCAATGTCCAATAATTTTTGCCCAATCTATCTTTAATGCAAAATAAACTATTATTCCCAATACCGCAACACTTGCAATGGTTACTCCAATGAGGGAATCTGTGTTTATTGAGTTTGATATAAGATTATTTACAAATGGTTTTCCAAAATATATTGCTCCTAAAACTAACATCTCGTTAAAAATAAATTTTCCGAGAAATGTAGCAATCGCAAATTTCCATGGACTGTATTTGGCAAGCCCTAAAGGAATATACACTATATCATCGGGTATTGGACTCACAGCTGCGATGAAGGCACCTATCCCTCCATATCTTCCTAGTAATCTTTGTAAAGGAACCATCTTTACTTTAATTTTTGGACTAAGCATGGTCCTGCCATAATAGCTTGCATAAAAAATAATTAATTTTGCAATTACTGCGCCTATTGCACTTGAGAGTGACAGTAAAGTGGGATCTAGATTATTGTTAAAGGCCGCAGTTATCAACACTGGAAAATATGGAATAGGGACAAATACAATTATGCTACCAACAAAGCTAATTAACAATATACCTAAATATCCAAAATCATCATAAAATGAAAAAAATTGGTCAATATTCAAATGTTGTCAGAACTTGAATTTCATTTCTAATACGCTCTACCAAAATATACTTCAGTTGTTAGCTGGTTTCCACAAACAACGCATGGCGAAACATTATTCTTTGCATCAAATGGAATAATTCTGATATCGGCCATTGTCTTTTCTTTCACCGCATCCTCACATTCGCTTTTTCCGCACCAACTACAGGCAACAAATCCTCCGGAAGCATCAAGTATTGAGATTAAATCCTCCAAACTAGAAGCGGTTCTTGTGTTACTCTGAAGATGATTTTTTGCACTATCTAACAAATTTAATTGTATTTTTTTCAGGGTAGACAAAGTTTCGTCAACAAGTTCTCTTTCTTTGATATAAAATCTCTCCCTAGTATCCCTCCTAATCAACTCAACTTGATTTTGTTCCATGTCTCTCAATCCAATATTCAATCTTAGTGGTACTCCCTTCATCTCCCAATCATTAAATTTCCACCCAGAAGTATATTCGTCCCTATCATCAGTACTTACACGTATGTGCGAATCTTTTAATTTTTTTTCCAAGTCATATGCCTTTTGTTTCACAGTTGCTTTGCTATCATCCTTATAGATAGGAACGATGATTACCTGTACTGGTGAAATGTTAGGCGGGAGTATTAGACCCCTATCATCTCCGTGAACCATTATTAGTGCACCAATAATTCTCCAGGAAATCCCCCATGATGTTTGCCACACATACTGTTCATTTGTGTCTCGATCCAGGTATTTTATTTCAAATGGCTTTGAGAAATTTTGACCTAGATGATGGGAAGTAGCCATTTGCAATGCTTTACCATCGGCCATTAGTGATTCCAAACAGGTTGTATATTTTGCACCAACAAACTTCTCCTTATCAGTCTTTAATCCAGAAATGGTAGGTATAGCAAGATATTCTTCTATCAAATTTCTATAGATATCAAGGATAGTTCTAACCTCATCATCGGCTTCACTTTCATCAGAATGAGCAGTATGTCCCTCTTGCCAAAGAAATTCTGAATTCCTAATTAGTGGTTTAGTAGATTTTATTTCTGCCCTCAACGCACTATTCCAAAAATTCAATTTTAGAGGCAAATCTCTGTAGCTTGATATCCATTTTGAAAACATAGAATATGCAAGCGTCTCTGATGTTGGTCTAACTGCTAGTTTCTCACGAAGATCATTACTGCCAGATTTTGTTACCCAAAATACCTCTGGCATAAAACCTTGGAAATGATTCTTCTCTCTGGTAAGGAGACTTTCAGGAATTAATACTGGTAGAAATCCATTCTTATGTCCGGTTCTTTTTAATTCGTTATCAAGTATTTCTCTAATAATTTCCCATATTGCATATCCATAAGGACGCAGAATGACGAACCCTTTGACTGGCGAATAGTCAGCTATGCCAGATTTGACTACGCATTGCGTATACCAATCACTGAAATCAAATGACTTTTTTACTGTTATGCCTATTTCTTTAGTCAAATTGCATTACTACGAAAATTCGTTCGCTGAAATTATGATAAAGGTTCTCCCTTGCAGTAGACTTTACCCGAAATCCTGCTTTGGAAGTTACTGCATACGTAACATTGTATAAATCCCAATTCTTTGTTAAAAACAGGACAATCAACAGCCTCTAGCTTCATTCTTTTTAACATTTTTGGACTCACACCTTTTAATTTCAGCTTTCCCTTTTCATCCATCATTCCTACAGCTTGTAATTCTGATTTTGCCCTTTCATCTAATTTGATACTTTTTTCCACACCTTTTATAGGAACGACGAATTTTGTATCAGTACTTTCTGCACTCATGACTAACCTGATCATGTTTTGTTGGTGTATATGATGCTTCCTATCTTTTTATTGTAAGATATTTGAAAATGACTTAATGACTTTTGAATATCAAATCATGCTTAATCTCGTTAAAAAGAAGATAGAGCATGTGAAATGATTATTTATTTGATAATTGTGAAATAATGCATGGACGATTATTACCTGGTTCTTGGGGTGAAAAAGAACGCTTCACTAGATGAAATAAGAAAATCATTTAGAACCCTTGCATTAAAATATCATCCAGATAAAAATAAAGACTCAGGGTCCAAGGAGAAATTTATGAAAATTGTTGAAGCATATGAAACTTTATCCGATCTAAATCGCAAGAAAAACTATGATGAGTCAAATACTATTAAAAAAGACAAGATAAAGTTTGATTTTTCCTGGACACCCTCAGCAGATTTTGATAAAGTTTATAGCTATTCTAAAATAAAAAATACTTACGGTGGCGGGGGTATATGGGACATCGGAGAAAAGGCTTCCAAGTCAATGTGGAAAGCCACAATCATACTTCTTGCTTCATTGGCGTCAATTGCACTATTGATCGTCTTGCTACCCTAGATAACATTACGACTTTTTACCCTTTTTGGATGCAATGTATTTACTTTTTTTAGAATATTTATACCAAAAAAAAGCGGCCAAGCCTAAATTTGGAATTGAAGTCAGTAAGAAAACTGGTAAATTCGTCTGAACAAAAATAAAAAGACCAAAAATTCCCATAATTGTTGCAATGATAAAGAGTATTTGTAACTTATTCTTTGATATTGGCAACCTTATTCAAAAGATTTAATCTATATAAAAGTTAAACTAATAATACGAAAAAACTCTGTTTGGTTGACTTTTCTTGAATTTTGTATGAGTATTAGATCGAGTTTGAGTTATAGCTTACAAATTGGTATTTCTTCCCTTTTATGTTGGGATTTTCTAATCATATCCGTGACTAAATTTATCTTTTTCTGATCTAGTTTACAGGAGACCATATTACCATTTTGATGATATTGTAAAATGCTATCTATCTCATCATATGAAAGCCCAATCTCTTCCTCTGCCACATGTCCTTTCCAAAATCTAGGACTACTTGGTTGTAGGACAATCTGGTCCAACAAACGTAATTTCTTTCCCAACAATCTGACTTGGCTCTTGTACAAGTCTCCCATTGGAAGTATATCAGCTCCAGCGTCACCAAACTTGGTAAAGTAACCGATCATCATTTCACTTTTGTCGGCAGTTCCTAATACAAGCAGGTTGTTAATTCCTGCAAAGTAGTATAGTAAAGCCATCCTTAATCTTGCTGAAAGATTGCCTCCGGACAATTTGTCCTTTGGTAGATTACGCAACAAAACTTTTTTTCCTTGCTCAATACTAATTTCCTCATATCTTATTTTCAACTTTTTTGCCAACAAACGAGCATTATCGGTGTCTTTTTTTGGCGTAATTCCCTTTTCTGGCATTATCAAACCGATTATCTTATTTTTTTCTAGCGCTCTGGAAGCTAATGCAGCACAAACAGAAGAGTCAAGCCCACCACTAAGTCCAATAACTACGCCATTCTTGTTTCTCGTTCTTACTTGTCTTGAAATAAATTTTGTAATTTCTGCTATGACTCTATCGTAGTTTAAGTGCGTAATACCTTTTGACATTTTTACTCTACTTTGCAACCGGAGGTTTTGAAAATGTGTTGTTTCGGTTCAAATGATATTCGATAGAAAGTCTTGGATCTTTTTGTTTTCCAGTCAATATCCCGACCACAAGGTCATCTTTTTTTATAATCTCCTCTTCTCTGAGCTTTCTTATTCCAGCAGGAACTGCTCCTGATGCCATTTCACAATCAAATCCGTTTAATCCAACTATTGCCATTCCATCGCTCATGTCCTTATCGGAAACCTGAATAACAATACCATTGGTGAATTCTATTGATCTTAACGCTTTCACGAGATTTGCTGGTTTACCAATTTGTATTGCAGTAGCCTTCGTATGAGGTTTGATACCTTTCTTATCCTTTTGAGAATAATATTCCTTAATTAAGTCCAAGTCAGGTTTTCCTTTATTCCATGTTAATATCTTCCCTCCAAACAACCCATTAGTCAATTCGTAAAAAGTATTTGCACCTTCAGCATTTACAACTAGTAGTCTTGGAATTTTTTTTATCCAACCAAGATCATAAAGTTCCATTAATGCCTTTCCACAACTAGATGTGTTTCCTAATGCACCACCTGGATAAACTATCCAATCTGGGGGATTCCAATCCAGGAATTCTAATGCTCTGTATACGATTGTCTTTTGGCCTTCAATCCTAAATGGATTGATAGAGTTCACAGTATACGCACCTAATTGTTGGGCTTCATTCAATGAATATGATAGAGCATCATCAAAGTTGCCATCAATTTCAATCACCTGTGCACCAAATTGAAATGATTGAGCAAGCTTGCCAGGTGCTATTTCGCCCTTTGGGACAAATACTTCACAGTCAATGTTTTCGTTAGCCGCATACATTGCAGCCGATGCCGAGGTATTTCCTGTTGAGGCGCAAATAATTCTTTTCATATCTATCATTTTTGCATGTGTAACAGCAGTTGACATTCCGTTGTCCTTGAATGAACCACTGGGATTGTACCCTTCAGGTTGTAATAGAAGAGAATCATTCTGAATAAGAGAATATTCTGAAACCTTTTTCATCCTGTAAGGTTTAGATTGTCTACCTTCCGAACCGTCAAGCGAAACTAGTATTTTTGAACATTGTTCAATATCTTCTGTATCTAGGTACGCAAAGTTTAGTAATTCTCTAAACCTCCAAACTCCACTTTCATTGTAAATGTTTCCTCCATGGTTTCTACGTTCATAAAAAACTTGAATCAATTCCCGTGAAAAATTATTTTGATAAATAATATCCAGAAATGAACCACATTTGCATACAAGTATGTTGTTATTAATTTCATAAGTGAGATTACATGCGGGGTTGATGCATTTCTTAAATGGACTCCCTCCACTACCAGTCATGAAGTATTTGCTAAAAAAAAGATATTTAGACGTTTACGGATTGCAATTGAAGAAAAAAATCAGAAGTTCAAAATAGCAGGAAAAGCGCCGCAAGTATAACAATACTTGGTATACTCTAGACATGAACCGCAAAATGAACATCTAGGTGAGTTACATGTTTCTTCAATAGGACGCCCAAAAAAAGATTCATAAATTCTATAATAATACAAATGTTCCTTGCTGCTTATTTTCACATTATTGTGTGCGGCATCTTGTAATTCCTTTGCAAATTGTTGATTATCAATAAGTTTTTCAAATTCATTTGAAATTTGTTCAAACCCCGAGCCTTGTTCTAAAGCCATTTTTTTTCTCCAAACTGTTGACCCAAGTTCCTTTGCAAACGCCTTTCTTAAGATAAATTTACCCCATTTTTTACCATTAATCTCTCCTACTTTTTCATGTATGTCAATTGCAGTTGCAAAGTCATAAAGTGGTTTTTCCAGATATGGGGTATCAACTTTTATGTCGAGTGTCTCTCCTAATTTTCTTGAAGAAAATCTCATTATTTTCCACAAGTCAGTTAAAATCTCCTGTAATTTTATGAGATCTGCAAAATATCTTTGGAGATAGTTGTATCCAGCAAATAGTTCATCTGCACCATCTCCGGTAACTATGCTTTTATATCCGTTATTTCTTGCCTCTCTTAGTCCAAAAAAAATAACGGAAGAATTTCTTATCTCCAATGGATCAAAGGTCTTGAATGTTTTGATTATGTGAGGGATTATTTCTACAATATCTGTAGAGTCAACAACACATTCGATATGGTTTTGACTGTACTTTTTTGCTATTCTATTTGCAAATATTAGATCTTGTGAATTATGACCCAGAGAAGTCACAACACTAAATTTGGGTCGCATTAGGTAACACAGTATACTACTATCAAGTCCACCAGATAATAGTAACGAATTATCAAGATATTTACTCATAATGTCCTTTAACCTAGTTCTCAATGCTCGCTCTGAATCCGACAATGTCAAATTATGAACTGAACATAGGCAGAGTACAAATAAAAATTTGGCTGTCTCAGGAAAATTAATAATTACATTCTGGTTGTCCCATTGTTTTCACGTACTAATTGCAATCCTTCATTTGTGATGTAGTAGTGCTTTGACTTTTTTATGACATATCGAACCATTCTTCCCAAGTGATAGTAAATTGAACCCGTGGACAGATCCGTAGCATATTTTATTTCAGAAAACCCCGCTGAACCATTATTGTCCACAATTGCCTGCAGTATTTTGATTCTTGTTCTTCTGGCGCGGAGTTGCGTCTCCCCTATCAACAAAAAATTTATGTAAATAAATTATTTATGCTTTTCTAAATAAGGTATTGTTAAATAGTAGGGACATATTGTAGGCGTTAACTGTCGGGACATGAAAATTATATAAACTGTATCCTCGCTCATAAAAAAGAATATGGTTACTTTTGATGAAATTAAGAATTGGTTAACCGTTGCAGGTTTTAAGGTAATTTCAGATGATGACGAGATCAGAAGATATAAGACACAGCCTAGATGCTTATATCTTCTGAAGGTTGACGTTCCTAACACTGAATTAAGTTTTAGGGTTCATTTTGAAAATAGAGAAGATACTTTTGATATTAGAACCGCTAGATATTTTAATCAAAAAGATGAAATAAACTTTTCCAAGTTATCTGCTACAAGAAGACAAAAATATTATCAAGACATGAAAAAAGTAGCGTATCCCTATGGCCTAAATGTGCTAGTCTATCCAAATGAATACGAAATGCATTTTGTTAAAACGTTTTTTATGGAAGGATTAAACAAACAATATTTCTTTGATACAATATTCGATTTTATTCATGCTTCAGAGTTTCTTATGACTGCTTATGAGGAGTTGAGCGGGCCTGATTCAGTAGTAGATCCTGATGATCTGACATAGGCTCTAATAGAATATTATCATCTTGAAATTTGTATTTTTTAATATGACGCCCTCTTTCGAATATCACTGGCCTCTTACTTTTCACATATTAAACCATAACCGATTAGTATAAAGTAAGTATTTTCTATAAGTCTAGTTCAAATTCTAATTCTAATGCTAACTAATAAATTTTTGAACGCTGTGAAATACATGAGAATATAATATAAATACAAATAATTTCTACTTGAATATCATGCCTATCGATCCTGTGTGTGGAATAGAAATGGATGAGGATTTGGCCACTATTCACGAACATAATGGAAAGAAATACTATTTTTGTTGTGAAGGTTGCAAGAGTATCTTTTCTAGAAAGCCAGGAAAATATTCAAAAAAACAATAAATCGTAAATAGAGATTGTTATATGAATTAGTTTTTCTAGTCATAACTAATTAACCTAACAAAAGATATTCAATATGACAATAATTTGACTAATGTCATACTACAATATCCAGTTGGTTTGCAATAAGTGTGGAAGTTTAAACAATAGAATATCAAACTTAAAATCAGTCCGTGACATGCTAAAACCTATTAATGGAACATGCAAGAATTGTGGAATTTTGTTAAACCCATTTGATTTTGGCATTTCCGCTGAGAGAAGATATGAAAAATTCGTCTAATCTTCTCTACAAAAATTTTTTTTATATTCTTGTAAAATGCATGGAATAAAATATTGCTAGGAAAGTATTTTTGGTAGTAACTATGATCTCTTTGGTTTTAAAATTTCAAAATCGTTCTCACTTGTTATCTTGTAATAAGACTCAGCTTGATTAGTAAATAATCCTACCTCTATGACACCTGGAATATTTTTTATGTCCCTTTCAGTTTCCCTTAAATCGTCCGATTTTGGTAACACAGTATCATAAATTATATTGCCATCTTCAGTTATGAAAGGATATCCTTTTTCCAATAGGCGCATCTTTGGTAATCCTCCAATTCTTTTCAATTGGTTCATGACGAAATTTCTCCCAAATGGAGTAACCTCAACAGGTACTGCGATGTTAAATTTGTCAACAAATTTGTTAGCCTGGGCGAAGATTACAAATTTTTCCGATGATGAAATTAGTATTTTCTCCTTCAAAAGAGCTCCTCCACCACCTTTTATCATATTGTATTCTGAATCTATTTGATCAGCTCCATCCATGACTACATCAATTTTTCTACTCTCGCTTTGATCTATAATATTTAGTCCCAATGATTCGGCTACAAGTCTTATTTGAAGAGAGGTTACAATAAAATGTAATGTATCTTTGTAATCCAATAGGTCGAAATTACAGACTATTTTTTCTACAGTGCTCCCACTGCCCAAACCAACAGTACTTCCCTCAACAATGTATTTCTTGAAGAAATCTTGTGAAATGTGTACATACTTGTTATCTCTATTGGATTGGTCATTTTTTTCAATGTAATTCATTTGACAAAAGAAAATATTCATGTCTACTTTAATCTTTAGAAGAATCTGGAATTACAAAATTGGTTAGAGCACATCATAGTGGTTTATGTATATGGTTTAGCTAAACAATGACTTAAAAACAAAAATCCCATTCAAGTGACAACGAGTATATATACGAAGCATCAATGAATAATCCTACAATGTCTGAAATGAGCGGTGCAAAAGCACTAATGTATTCCCTGGAGAAAGAAGGTGTCGATGTAGTTTTTGGACTTCCAGGTGGAGCAAATTTGCCCATTTATGATGCGCTTGTTGATGCGAAATTTAGGCATATTTTGGTAAGACATGAACAATCTGCTGCCCATATGGCTGATGGTTATGCCCGGATAAAGAGGAAAGCCGGAGTGTGTTTAGCAACATCAGGACCAGGGGCAACAAACTTGATTACAGGGATAGCCACTGCTTATGCAGATTCTTCGCCAGTAATTGCAATAACCGGACAAGTACCTCTGAACATGATTGGCAAGGATGCGTTTCAAGAAACAGATATCATAGGTGTTGCTAATCCGTGCACAAAATATGCTTTTCAACCAAGATGTGCACCTGAAATTCCAGAAGTTGTAAAAAAATCATTCTATATTGCTGAAAGTGGCAGACCTGGACCAGTTCTAATTGATATTCCAAAAGACGTACAGCAGGATGTGACTGAGATACTTTTTCCAGATCTGATAAAAGTAAGAGGATATAAGCCAATTGTTGATCCGGATTTATCAAATGTCGGAAAGGCCGTTGAACTATTACTATCATCTGAACGCCCAATTATTATGGCAGGGGGAGGAGTTATTTTATCAGGTGCTTTCTCAGAACTTCAAGCAATTGCTGAATTGATTATGGCTCCTGTTGTTACCACCTTCAAAGGCAAAGGCGCATTTCCTGAAAATCACCCGCTAGCTATGGGACCAATAGGAATGCATGGACATGCTGAAGCAAATAGAATTATTCTGGAGGCAGACTGCATTCTTGCAGTCGGTGCAAGATTTTCAGATCGTTCTGTTGGAAGGTTTGATGAGTTTGGTAAAGGTATGAATATCATACATTTAGATATAGACCCAGCTGAGATTGGCAAAAATAAGTCAGTAGATATTGCGATTGTAGGTGATGTAAAATCTGCTCTCAGGACTATGGTCAAGATGTTGTCAAAAACAATTACTAAAAAAAATACCGAAAATCCATGGCTTAGAAGGAGAAAAGAACTTATTGAATACTTTTCAGAAAATATAAAGGATTACCCTAGGGAGTTAACTGCCAGAAAAGCGCTGAAAAAGTTAAGAGAATTATTACCTCCCGAATCTATAGTAACCACAGAAGTGGGTCAATGCCAAATGTGGACTTCACTGCACTTTGATGTTATCTCACCAGGGACCTTTTTTAGCTCAACTGGATTGGGAACAATGGGATTTGGCTTCCCAGCATCTATTGGAGCGAAAGCTGCTAGACCGGACGTACATGTTGTAGATGTTGCAGGCGACGGATCATTTAACATGACTGAAAATTCATTAGCAGTTTCCGTGTTAGAAAACTTGCCCGTAATAGTATTTCTCTTAAATAATGACATGCTGGGGATGGTTGCTCAGTGGCAGAGAACATTCTATGATCGAAGATATATGGGGGTTCATCAAAAAAGTTGTCCTGATTATGTAAAGATTGCAGAAGCATATGGAGCAAACGGAATAAAAGCTCAATCGATGGATGAATTAGAAAAAGCGATTAAAAATGCACTAAAGTCTGAAGTCGCGACTGTAATCGACCTTACAATAGATCCTGAAGAGGATGTATATCCTTTTGTTGCTCCCGGTACTGGCCTCAAAGATATGATAACAGGTGCATAGAAAATGAGCTCTAAAGAGAACAAGCCAAAACCATTCTATATCATCTCATCTTTAGTTGAAAATAAGCCTGGAGTTCTTTTCCGTATCACGAATCTTTTTCGGGCAAGAAATTTCAATATTGAAAGTATCACGGTGGGAATAACAGAAAAACCTGATCTGTCCAGAATGACAATTACAACAAGGATTGATGAGGCAATACTTGATCAGCTCGTGAAACAATTAAGAAAACTCATTGACATTGTGGAGGTAGAAATACTTGATGTAAATAATACTGTTTATAGAGAGTTGGCTTTGATAAAGATAAAAGCGAAAGATTTTACGAACAGAAATGAGATTATAAACTTTGCAAATGTCTTTAGAGCAAATATCTTAGATATTGGGATAGAATCTGTGACTGTTGAAGTTATCGGAACACCTGATAAGATAGATGCATTTAAGAATCTAATTCTACAATATGATATAGTAGAAATGGCAAGGACGGGTGTTTCTGCACTTCAGAGAGGAGAGTAATGAATGGAAGCTCAGAAAGTTAGGATTTTTGATACAACATTAAGGGATGGTGAGCAAACACCTGGTGTTTCTATTACTCCCGAGCAAAAATTGAATATTGCCATTAAACTGTCAGAATTGGGCGTTGATACAATAGAGGCCGGATTTCCAGTAGTATCTGAAGGAGAAAAGGAAGGGATAAAGAAAATCGTAAAACAGAATTTGGATACAGAAGTATGCGCTTTGGCTAGGACGGTTCAAGCAGACATTGATTCTGGCATAGACTGTGGTGTCAATTACGTTCATACTTTTATTGCCACCTCTGATATTCACATGCAATACAAATTAAAAATGTCCCGCGAGCAAGTGATGGAAAGAGCTCTATGGGCAGTCGAATACGCGAAGAAAAATGGCCTAAAAGTAGAATTCTCCGCAGAAGATGCAACAAGATCTGACAGAAAATTTCTAATTGATGTATTTAGAGCGGTAACAGAAGCAGGTGCTGATAGAATCGATATTCCAGACACTGTTGGATATTCAACTCCAGAATATATAGCGTCATTGGTCAGAGAGATAAAATCGAAGATGAATACTCCAATTAGTGTTCATTGTCATGATGATTTTGGTCTAGCCGTTGCGAATTCAATATCTGCTATTAATGCAGGAGCAACATGTGCGCATGTTACTATTAATGGACTTGGTGAAAGGGCAGGAAATGCTTCTTTGGAAGAATTTGTTATGGCACTACAGTGTTTGTATTCTAAAAAGCACAATATAAAAATAAACCTGTTGTATGAAATTTCAAAATACGTTTCAAATACAATGGGTGTAATAGTTCAACCCAATAAAGCCATAATTGGAGAGAATGCTTTTGGTCATGAATCAGGAATTCATACTCACGGAATTATAAATAATCCATTAACTTATGAGCCAATAAGTCCTGAATTAGTAGGTCGAAAGAGATGGCTGCAGGCAGGCAAGCATGCTGGCACTCATGGAATTCGTGCAATTTTGAATGAATTTGGAATTGATCCTACTGAGGAGCAACTACACACAATTATTGAAAAACAAAAAGACATTGCTGATACTGGCAAATCTATTACCACTTCACAGCTCTTGTCAATAGCAGGTGAAGTAATGGGCAGTACAAAATTTGAAGAGAAATTCAAACTTTATGATTTTCATATTGTTACCGGTATGAATATCATACCTACAGCAGTCATAAGATTGAATGCACATGGTAAAGACTTAGTGGCTTCAGAAACTGGGGTTGGTCCTGTAGACGCAGCACTTAAAGCGATACAAAAAATTGCAGTAGAGATGGCGAACATACGCGTGAGAGAATATCGACTTGAATCAATAACAGGAGGATCAGATGCAATGGCAGAGGTTACTATTAAAACAGAGGATTTAGATGGTAACGTTGTTTCGTCCAGAAAATCTGGAGAAGATGTCGTAGTTGTATCAGTGCAGGCAATGATAGACGCAATAAATAAATTAATGTTAAGAAAGGTATTGTATTCAAAAAACTAAAATCTATTAAGTTCAAGGTCATAAGTATTGACACGATATATTATTTCTTTAATTAATGGCGATGGAATAGGTCCTGATATTGCGAGTTCAGGAAAGAATTTGCTAGAAAAGATTTCTGATACTTCTCAAATAAAGTTTGATATAACTGACGTGGACGCTGGAGATAATGCTCTTATTAAGCATAACAAGGCTCTACCAGAGTTTTCATTTGATAGTATAAAAAAATCAGATGTCTGTCTTAAGGCACCTGTCGGAGAACACGCTGCTGATGTTATTCTTGTTTTGAGAAGATATTTCAAATTATATGCTAACGTTAGACCAGCAAAATCCTACCCTAACATAAAATCTCTTCATCCATCTGTAGACTTGGTAATTATCCGAGAAAACACCGAAGACGTTTATTTGGGATGGGAATTTCCGATAGGCGAGGATGCGGTAATAGGAATAAGACTGACAACCGCAGAGGCATCAAAAAAAATTGCAGAATATGCCTTTGAAGAAGCTTTACGAAGAGACAATAAAAAAAATGTTGTCTGTGTACATAAATCGAATGTGATGAGAATCGGAGACGGAATGTTCTCTAAAATTAGCAAGGATACCTCAAGAAAATATCCCAGGATAGAATTTAGTGAATCATATGTTGATGCATGCGCAATGAACTTGATTAGAAATCCTGAAAAATTTGATGTGATCTTGACAACAAACCTATTTGGCGATATCCTTTCTGATGAAGCTGCACAAGTTGTCGGTGGATTAGGATTAGCTCCAGCAGGAAATATTGGGAAAAATTTTGCTATTTTTGAACCTGTTCACGGAGCTGCGTTTGATATTGCAAATAAGAATATTGCAAATCCATCATCCATGTTTTTATCTATTAAAATGATGTTAGAATGGTTGGCCGAACAAAATAAGAACAACGAACGAAATAATCTTATTGATTTAGGAAAAAAAATAGAAGATACACTAATAAGTTTGCTTGAAGAGAACATAAAAACCATAGATATAGGTGGTAATATGCATACAGAAGAATTTACAAAGACTTTTGTTTCTAGACTAATTGTCTAATTTTGCATAAAGTTACTATGTTACTGGATTAGTATTCCTGCATTTTGCAACCAGATCATTTTCCATTTGTAACTTGTTAGTAAGTCAATTATTGGTAGTAAGTCAATTATTGGGTACTCAAAATTAAAAAAATAATCTGTAATAGATTCAGAAAAAAAGAATATGTTACTTTTTATCCTTTGACACGGCTTGACAGAATTCTGTTAAAACACCATTCATAGATTTTGGATGTATAAAAGTTATTTTTCTTCCGTAAGACCCAGTTCTAATGTTTCCTATCATCCTGGTACCATTAGCGATTGCTCTTTCAACATCACTATCTATATCATCTGCAGTAATAGCTATATGATGAATTCCTTCTCCACGGTCAGTTAAGAATCTTTTTATTGGGCTGTCATCTGCAGTAGGTTCCATCAATTCTATTCTCGTATCTTCCAATTCCAAGATAGCTACTTTGACCCTCTCTATAGGAACTTCTTCAATGTCAATTTTGTCAATTCTTATTATCTTTTCATAGTTCTTTAATGCTTCATCAACACTGTTTACTGCTATAGCTACATGATCAACTCTCATATTTTTCCACCATCAAAAGGAGAATTTTTGTTCATATCTTCCAAAAATATTAACAAAAATATCACTTATTTCTCCCAGGGTAACATGATTCTTTACTGCAGAAATGATATGGGGCATAAGATTCTCGTTTTCTTTTTCGGCAAAACTTTGCAATTTGTTCAATTCAGAATTAACTTTAGTTTGATCTCTGTTTTTCTTGAATTCTATCAATTTGTTCACTTGACGTATCTCTATTTCGGGATCTAGCGTATTTAAGAGTGGTTCAACTTCATTCTGGTCTTGAAATTTATTTACTCCCACGATAACACGATCACTATTGTCTATCTCTTTCTTCAGCTGATATGCATTACGTCTTATCTCCTCTTGAAAGAAGCCTTTTTCAATTGCGGCTAGAGCACCTCCGAGACTTTCTATTTTCTTGAGATATTCTTCAACCCCTTCTTCTATCTTGGATGTTAAATATTCAAGATAATAGGAGCCAGATAGTGGGTCGACTGTCTTTACAACGCCAGTCTCATTTGCAATAATTTGTTGGGTTCTCAATGCTACTTTAACTGATTCTTCAGTTGGAAGAGCTAATGCCTCATCTCTTGAATTTGTATGTAAAGATTGACATCCACCCAATACTGCCGACAACGCCTCAAGCGTTACCCTTACTACGTTATTGTCCACTTGTTGTGCTGTTAGGGATTCTCCACTAGTTTGAACATGAAAACGCAAATGAGTTGATTTATCGTTAGTTGCACCAAATTTTTCTTTCATTATCTTTGCATAAATACGTCGTGCTGCCCTAAACTTGGCTATCTCCTCAAAAAATTCCATTGTACAGCAGAAAAAGAACGATAGGCGAGGAGCAAATTCGTCAACATTCAACCCTCGTGATGTACATGTCTTGATGTACTCTATTGCATTAGCAAATGTAAATGCCAATTCTTGAATTGCATTTGAACCTGCTTCGCGCATATGGTAACCAGAAATGCTTATGGGATACCATTGTGGAACAGATTTAGAACAATACTGAATCATATCTCCAATAATTCGCATCGATTGTCTTGGTGGATAGATATATGTATTCCGTGCAATATACTCCTTTAAGATATCATTTTGAGTCGTTCCCCTCAAAATACTAGATGAAACTCCCTGTGATTCTGCGACGACAATGTAGAGTGCCAAAAGGGTTGACGCAGTTGAATTTATAGTCATTGAGGTACTTACCTTCTCGAGAGGAATATTCTGAAAACATGTCATCATATTATCAATAGAACTGATTGCAACTCCAGTTCGCCCAACTTCTCCTTGGGAATATTGGTTGTCAGAATCTCTTCCTGTTTGCGTCGGAAGGTCAAAAGCTAGAGAGAGTCCTGTCTGTCCGTGTTCTAACAAGAATCTAAATCTATTGTTAGTCTCTTCTGCACTCCCAAATCCACTGTACTGACGCATGGTCCATTGTCGCTCTCTGTACATGTTAGGATATAGTCCGCGCGTATACGGAAATCTGCCTGCTTCTTCCTCATCGTACTCCGTTTTGACAAGATCTTTTGAAGAAAAAATTCTTTTTACAGGAATCCCTGAATCAGTTTTCAAATTATTTACATCCTGTTTTGCCATAGTTCTACTCTCCTACACTATAATCTTTTTTGCGAAATTTAAAGCTGCATTATAGGGCTCTACTTCTTTTTTTAATATTCTACTTACAAGTTTCTTGTACTCTTCACTATTCATAATCTTTTCAATAGATTTTTCTTTGATTACATTTAAAATCATATCTCTTAATTCGTTCTCTAGTATGGATCTTTCTCTTAATTGATATTTTTCATCATCTAATAATTTAACAAGAGATTTTGTTAGTTCCTTTATTCCTTCTTGCATCTTTGCTGAACATTTGAGAACCAATTTATTGTCATTATTACCAATCAGGTCAGAGATAATGTTATATAATATTGTAGATCCTTCCAAATCTGATTTATTAATAACATAGATATCGCCAATTTCTGTTAATCCTGCTTTTATTGCCTGTATGCTGTCACCTGTTTGTGGATTGAAGATCACTACTGTAATATTGACTGCCTTTGAAATTTCGATTTCTAATTGGCCTGCCCCTACGCTTTCTACTAATATCAAATTATATCCAGCAGCGTCTAAGATTCTCACTACGTTCCTCAATGATCTTGAAACGCCGCCTTCTGCCCCTCTTGAGGCCATACTTCTCACATAGATTTCGTCACTGATTGACATCATACGTACCCTATCTCCGAGAAGAGCTCCTCCAGTTATCGGACTTGATGGATCTACGGCAATGATAGCGACTTTGTATCCTAGAGAATGAAATTCGGCAGCTAATCTTCCTATTAGCGTGCTTTTACCCGAACCTGCAGATCCAGTAAATCCTATGGTTCTCGCATTTCCAGTTTTCTTAAAAATTTTATGAATTATTTCTGCTGAATCTGGCTCATTATTATCGACAATCGAGATTGCTCTTGATATTGATCTTTTCTCTCCTTTTAGAATTCCGTCTACTAACCCTGACACGATTGATTTAGCTGCGAAGTTAAGTATTAAAAGTTAATCGTGTGTCCAATAATATCAATTGATTCATGAAATTGACAAAAAATTTTAAACCTCCACTACAAATTTTAGATATATGTCTACATCTGTACATAGCAAGAAAAAACCAATAAGAGTTCTCGTGTCTAAATTAGGGTTGGACGGTCATGATAGGGGCGCATTGGTCATATGTAGAGCGCTTAGAGATTCTGGAATGGAGGTTGTTTATTCTGGACTCTTCTGTACTCCTCAACAGGTTGCAAAAATAGCTATAGATGAGGATGTTGATGTAGTTGCAATGAGTTTGTTAAATGGTGCTCATCTAACAATATTTCCTAAAGTTGCACGCATATTGGAAGAACATGGCGTTACTGACATCCTATTGATTGGAGGCGGTGTCATACCTCTTAAGGACAAAAAAATACTTGAAGAAAAAGGAGTAAAAGGAAATTTTGGACCAGGAACGCCCCTGAATATAATTATTGATTATATTAATAAAAATCTGAAAAAATAATTATTAATTGGTACTAATTTAGTCACAGAAGGCAAAAGCAAAGTTTCTAAGCGCGAAAAACTAGAAAACATGCTTTCAGACGGGAGCGAAAATTGAACACGAAAATAAAGAAATCGCGCCCGAATTACTGACACATTACCATAACTGTTTCGAGTTACCTTCTGAGCATGAAAATGACCAAATTGGCTCGAATTAGATTATAAACAAAGCGTTATTTTTGAGCACAAAAAACTGGTTTATAGAGTATATATTAGAGTAATTATGATAAAACACTTGAAATGGATTTTATGTTTGAAGACTCAAAAAGTTTAATCGCATTAAGAAATGTGAGGCTAGTAAAAATTGGCTGATTGGTTAACCGTTTTAATTGTAGGAATTATTTTGGTAGCAATCGGCTATATTCTGAAAAGGGTAATGACTGAGGCCATTATTAAAAAATTGGGTTACGTCATTGAAATAATTGGGATTGTCGTTATCGTGATAGCAATAATTTTGCTAGTCGTGGCCTTTGTCTAACAACTGATCCACAATTTTTTGGACTGTTCACGAACCTAATTAATGTCACGATATTCTTCGTAATCGTCTAGCACAGTTGGATAGTCTGGCATTCCCATGTAATACATTTTACACTGACAAAGAAATCAAAGAAAAAGAAGAACATAATTAATAAGCACATATCTGAATCTGTGAGTGGAATTCGCAAGTCTTGATCATTACCTATTTGAATGAAGTTTTACGCCGATGAAGATATTATTGCATATTGACAGATTAATTCTCAATTTTATATAATTCATTTAAATTGGCGTTAATAACAGGTTCTGGTGTGAAATTGCAACCATAGACTAAATTACTAGGAAAACAAAGTTTATGACTATCACATTATGTGTGAATATCTCTAAAATGTAAATCAAGGTTCTCTTGCGTAGGACACAATATACCACATTCTTTGCATTTAAAATTCATCGACATATACCTTTTAATTGTTGCAATTATTTTGAATTCGTGCTAGTGCATCATTCACGGTGTCTTTCTTATCCATGAAAAGTGTAGCTATAATGGGACCATCATCTCCATCTTTTTCGGAATGGATATATGACTGTGTTACTTTTTTCAGACCTTCTGCTTCAATTTGGTTCCAGAGCTTTGAATCATCACTTTACAATAAGTCCAGTGATTCCTGTGGCTGACACATCAGGATGTGACGGAACTGCGTTCCTGCCATTAAGTATCGCTATGTATCCATTTTGCTGGTGTGCATTTACTTGGTTTGTGAATATTACTGCAGCAGAGATTGACAATATGGCCACGATAGTCAAAGCCGTGAAGATTGTATTTGCCATTATTTAAAAAAAGGCAATACAATTTACTAATAACTATAAATCGTATATGCAAAAATAAGACGTCAATAAATAGATAAATAAACCATAATATGTTATAAAAGTCTACTATTACCCTTAGTGTATGCGCATAACAACATGGATTTAATGTTTTTTTATTATATTACTGATAATTTAAATTGATATTCATTAAATCTCAATTTGTAAAATGACTATTATTGGTGACGCTTATCGCTGGATATATAGTAAACTTATTTCTCGTCCCACAAATTTTAGTTGGGTTATAAACAATCAACTAGCAGGAAGTGGATTACCGCTGTCTTATGATCAATTTATGTGGTTAGTAAATCATGGAATAGAGACAATTGTAACTGTAAGGGAAATTCCATTACCCGTACAATGGTTAACAGTTACGGATGTAAAGAATAGCTCCGCCAATAACGCGAATCTGAACAAAATAAATTATCTACATCTAAGGGTCGAAGACTATCATTCTCCTTCAATTGACGAGATTGATTCTACCGTCAAATTTATCGAAAATGAAATTGAAGTAGAAAAAAGATCAGTTTTAGTTCATTGTGCAGCTGGAAAAGGAAGAACTGGCACAATTCTGGGTGCTTATCTATTAAAAAAAGAAAATATTTCTGCAAAAGAAGCTATAAATAGAATTAGGAAACTAAGACCAGGATCTATTCAAACAGATTCACAAGAAAAGTCTATTCATGAATATGAAAAGTATTTAAAAGATAAATCAGCGAACCAAAATTGAGAATTACTAATAATCCTCTTAGTAACATACTGATATGATTATGATAACATTTTATTGATATGAGTTTAGATATTATAATTATGGATTTTGAAAAGCTTGAAAAATGGGCAGATGAAGCAAATATCTCTCGGAACCAAAATTTGAAGTTGAAGGCCAAAAAAATAGAGGAAGAACTTATGAAAAACCTTACTCAAGCGGATTTATACTTCCCAGTAGAGGATGAAGTCTTGATAACTAAAAATTCTGCTTCTTTTTTGTATAAAAATAGCAAGACATATCCTTGCTTATTAGAATTTATTGGAAAGGTACTTCATGTTGATATTCCCATAAAACTTAATGAATGCAAATTTGGTCCCGGGGGAATCATAGTATCTGCAAATGATAAGGAACAAGCACACAAGATTTTGCATGATTGTTGCCATGAGTTACAGATTCTTCTCAAGGGAAAGGAAGGGCATATTAGTTAATTCAAGGTTTACCGCCAACATATTGAAGAAATTTTTGAATAAGAATGATAGTTAGTACTTTTCATTTTTAATTGCTTAAGAAAGTAAACTTGTAAATCCCTTGCGTAGTCCTGATTCTGAATTATTATCTACTAGCATTTTGTGCCCTCACTTGGTAACCTATGATTCAGGAATTCGCAATATTAGTAATCGAATTTATTAAAAAATAAACAACACCTTGTACAAAAATCATAAATGAATTGTTCTATAAGAAATTCACTTTCGTTTAATCAGCTCAAGTAGATTTGATAGCATGAATGGCTTTACCAAAACATCTTGTTTACTTACTCCAAGAGAATCAATAACCGTTGTAAGCCGATTAAGGGGATTGGTAGTTGTCAGAATAATTCTTTGATTTGGCAGAACGCGATGAATTTCATTTGTCACATTACTTGTTCTCATGTTATCACTTAAATGCATGTCTAAAACAACTATATCAAAATCTTTTTCCTTCAGTACAGATTGACACTTGTTACCATCTTCAGCTACTATGACATCAAAATCCAATGCACTCAAATATTCTGCATAAAGAGTTATTAAATGAGGTTCAGATTCCACTACGAGAATTCTAGTGTCATTTCTGTGTGCAAACGTATTGCGTAGCCGATTTAGATCGTATATGTCTAAATCTACCATCAAGTCATGTAAATTCGCAATCTTGCGCTTTGCATTTAATCTGCTTTGATCCATCATTACATGAGGATGAGGACATATTACTGTTATGTGGTAATTATTTTTCGTCCATTCATCATGGACATTTTGACACCACTTCTCTAAAAATTCAGATTCATCAAACCATTTATTTTCGCACCAACAACATGCAGCATCAGCGAAAACAGTTATTTTCGTTTCTTTACCTTGAATGAGACGTTGATGAAGTGTCTGCTCCAGCATTGCTTTAAGATTCTCAAATGGGGCTATATTTCCTATTAATGCAGATTCATAGTATGGCTTAAAGTTGATAATCTGTAGATTATTGTAATCAATTTGTTTCTGGTAGTTTTGTATTTTAGCAGATAAATTTGAAATGCTTGAGATGTGCGATTGGTCAAAAGCATAAACAGATGCATAAATAAAGCTCATTATTTTCTAATCCTTCGTTGATCCAATGTGCAGCCGCATCTGTACGCTCCTGGTCTTTTTCATATAGCAACATAACATGCTTGCCTCCGGAAATTTGGAATGGGTCTTGAAGATTACTCATATATAGATCGCAAACACCTACTATTAAATTGCGTGGAGAACACTACTTCGTAAGTTTTAATGTGCGTTATACTTAATTAAGATTGTAGTATAGTTATACAAATTGCCTACGAAATAGGTATTAGACTACGGATTGCTTTTTGAAATCGCAATCACGATCTCAATGGAACTAGGGCAAGACGAACATGGATATGAACGTAATATTATAGTAGTAACGATGATAGCATAAATATACAACCGAAGCGGTAAATAAAATCTAAAAAAATGAGTCTCTTAAAACATACATTTTTAAAATATTAAATCAAAAAACGACAGTCTATTCCCCATTTTTCCACATCATCTCTCTCATTTCACTGCCAACTATCTCTATTTGATTTTTCTCCAGTTGATTCATGAATCTAACAAATGAATTCTTTCCGTACTTCTTGTAAATATTTGACCATTCATTAGCAAATTCACCTGACTGAATATCCTTAAGCACTTGTTTCATATTTTCTTTTACTTCCTTGTTTATTATTCTTGGTCCTCTAGTAAGACCACCATATCTTGCAGTTTCACTGACTCTATTATACATCCCTGTTATACCATATTTGTATATCAAATCTACAATTAGTTTTAGTTCATGCAAACATTCGTAATAAGCTACTTCTGGTTGGTAACCAGCTTCAACCAGAGTCTCAAATGCATTAACTACAAGAGAATGTGCACCTCCACAGAGGTCGACCTGTTCTCCAAACCAGTCTGTTTCTACTTCTTCCTTAAATGTAGTTTCTATGACGCCTGGTCTAGTGCTTCCGATGGCTTTAGCAAGTCCCAGTACTGTATTTAATGCATTTCCTGTATAATCCTGATAAACAGCAACAAGTGAAGGAGTCCCAAATCCCTCCTGATACAGTTCACGTACTCTCTGACCAGGTCCTTTGGGGGCAACCATTATCACATCAACATTTTTTGGAGGAACAATCCATTTCCAATGAATGGCTGCTCCATGAGAAAAATTTAGTGTTTTTCCTTCTGAGAGTCCTGGTTCAATTTCATTCTTATAAACACTGGACTGTTCCATGTCCGGAGTTAAAATATGAATAATATCTGCTGTTTTTGAAGCATCCTTTACCTCTTTAACTATATGTCCATCACCTTCTGCGATTTTCCATGATTTTCCTTCTTTGTATAATCCAACTATTACATTTAACCCAGAATCCTTCATATTATTTGCCTGTGCTCTTCCCTGTATACCGTAGCCTATTACGGCAATTGTCTTATTTTTTAGGGGATCTAAAGATACGTCACTATCAAACCATTTTTTTGCAGTCATACTTCAAGATATTCTCTGACGTTATATATGCTATTTAACTTGAAATAATCTTGATCATCGTCCAGCTTAACTAACTAAATTAAGAAAAATCAAATCTCCATCTTCATAAAACATTTCTTGCATTCTAAGACTACGACATCAGGCTTATTCTGAAGTATTGAAAACTTTTTGTTACCGCAATTTTTGCATATGGGACAAGCTCTTAATGGTTTTGCCATGGAATATGGTAGTATAATTTCATTTATTCCATTAACTATTTTATATCAGGATATTGTTTAATCTCTCCAGAGGCATTTCCCTGGGTTTCAAATAATACTTTAATCCTCTTTATTCCATTGATTTCGGAAAGTATTGCATATACTGCATTTGGTACAAGGTCTTTCCATTCTTTGTTCATTACAATATTCATTCTGATGTTAGTGCCACTACAATTAACTTCATCATAAAATTTGGGCGGTCTAATATCAAAAGGTTGAGGGCTTCCAGACAAAAGTTCCAAAACAAATTTGTTACCGGTATAAATATAATTAAATTTAGGTACCATGGATCTCAAATGTTGAATCCAAATTGAATTATTTTCTAAATTTAAAATTGGGATGATATATACTCTTTTGAGATCAATTTTTTCTTCGATCAAAGAATTGTGAATAAGGTGTATTCGTTCTCCTGCAGTAAACGGATTTGAAAATGTATAGTTAAATTGAGAACTTCCTATTGCTATTATCAACTCATCACAATCTTCTAATATTTGATGGGCAAGATTCAGATGCCCATTATGAAATGGTTGAAACCTTCCCATCATTAATCCAGATTTCATTATTATCTATCATTTAGTTTATTTATTTGCTCTTTTATGTTATCTGATTCCACTTTTTTAAATAAAGGCTCAATATCACCTAATTTGTCACCTGGGTTCAATGATATCTCTCCAATTGTGTTCCACCTCTGTTCATGAATGTTATCTTGCAATCCAAGTTGTTTCCATATTTTTTCCACTGAAAATGGAATAAAAGGTTCAAGTAATAAAGATAGGGATCTTACCGCATTAATTGATACGAAAAGTGTGGAACCTGATCCTTGAGGATATTTCCAAGGTTCTTTTTTCTGAAAATATTGATTAAAAATTGAGGAAAAATTAAGAATACTTTTTAACGCCTTGTCAATTTCGTTACTTGCAATAAGGCCACCTACAATTTTACCAATATTTCCTATTTCCTCTAGAGATTTTTTATCTTCATCATCATATTCTTCTGGCCTTGGTATTTTGTTATCAAAATATTTCTTAATAAAAGTTAGTGTTCTATTTATAAAGTTACCAATATTGGCTATCAATTCATTGTTTATTTTTTCTTCAAAAGAATTCCAATCAAAGTTGATATCGTCTTGGGAATAATTGCAAATTGATGCAATATAAAATCGTAGGTAATCCGGTTCAAACAAATCCACAAATGCTCTTAATCCAATATACCAATTTCTGCTCTTAGAAATTTTATGATTTTGAAGCATGAGGTGTCCACGAGTTGGGATTAAATCAGGTAATCTGTATTCTTTATTTATCCCGATTCTAATTGCGGGTAAAAAAAGATAGTGATGATAGACAATGTCTTTTCCAATAAAATGATATATCTTGGAATCATTCCACTTTTCTTTTGCCCTTTGTATATCTCCGACAAGTTCTATAAGGCAAGAAATATAGCATAAATGGTTATCAAACCAACCATAGAACACCTTATCTTTTTTTTCATTGGTATTAGGAATTGGCACCCCCCATGAGATATCCCTTGTTATATCCCAATCTTGAAGTCCCTCAACAATCCAATTGAGTACATATTTTTTGACATCTTGTTGAAGTAACATATTTTCATTTAACCATTTTTCAAGTTCATTTTCAAAATTTGAAAGTTTAAAAAAATAATGATTGGTCTCCTTTTTAACTGGTTCAATACCACAAATAGCACATTTTGGATCTAGTATCTTATCTGGAATTCTACCACATTTTTCACACAGATCAGAATATTGATCTGTTGCATCACAGTAAGGGCATCTTCCAACTACGTAACGGTCTGGTAAAAATTTCAAGTCTTTTTCACAATAATATTGGATGACTTGCTTTTCATGGATAAGCCCTCTATTTTTTAGAACGTTAAAGACGTATTGAACGAAATGTATATTTGTACGAGAACTAGTTTGTGAAAAAGAATCAAAAATTATTCCAATTGACTTAAAATCCTCTAAATCTTTATCATGCCAATATTTAACATACTCTTCTGGTTTTATTTTCTTTTTTTCTGTCTCAATAAGTACAGGTGTTCCAAAGTCATCAGATGCACAAAGATGATAAACCTCTTTTCCGTCTAGTTTTAAATATCTTCCAAATATGTCTGCAGGAAGATAAGTGGATGAAATATGACCAAGATGTATTTCTCCGTTCGCGTATGGGAGTGCACTTGTTATAATCACACTCTCAATATTGGAATTTTGCACAGCAAAGGGCATTGATAGTAAAGAGGAATTAAAAGTATCGTGTGTAACTGGTTTAAATTTGTCTAATACCTGATTTTATTGTGATATTATTGAACATTAATTAATTATATCATGTTAGCTGTAATACCCTGATGAGCAATATTGAACTAATTGACAGGGGAAGAAAGTCATGGGAATGGGCAAACTTTCACATGGGCATCATAAATGCTATAGTTTCTGGAAATCTTGGAAATAAACCGTTGAAAGGATTGAAACTTGGGCTTTCACTGCATGTTACAAAAGAAACCTCTGTTTTGGTAATAGCTGCGTTAAAACTAGGATCAAAAGTTTCCCTCTGCTCAGCAAATCCATTATCAGTACAAGAGGATGTCGCAGCGTTTCTTTCATCAAAGGGAGTAGAAGTTTATGCATGGAAAAATGAGACAGATAGCGAGTATTCGGACAATCTAAATAGAGTTTTAGAAACCGGTCCTCAGATAATAACCGACGACGGCTCAAATCTGCATATACTTGCACATAATAAAAAAATTCAAGGGATATTGGGGGGAACTGAGGAAACTACATCCGGACTTACAAGATTAAGAGCGTTGGAAGATTATGGAAAATTGTTGTATCCCGTTATTGGTGTGAATGAAGCTAGAACCAAACATCTATTTGACAATCGGTTCGGTACTGGACAAAGTACTGTGAGCAGTATTATTAATTTGACAAATATTCTTATCGCTGGTAAACAAATAGTTGTATGTGGATATGGACACGTGGGCAAAGGAGTTACGACAAGATTACGTGGAATGGGTGGTATTGTTACCGTAGTTGAGGTTGATCCCATAAGAGCTCTTGAAGCGTATATGGAAGGCTATCACGTAAAAAAAATTAATGAAGTAGTTGACAAGGCAGATATTTTTATTACCTGTACTGGACAAAAGAATGTAATTAGAAACGAACATTTTAAAAAAATGAAAAATGGCGTAATACTTGCAAATGCAGGTCATTTTGACAATGAAATAGAGGTAAGAAAGTTATTTTCAAATTCAAGTAGAAGATATTCAATCAAACCGTATTTGGACTGTCTGCATATTTATGGCAGAAAAATTTTCCTACTATCAAGCGGTAGAGTCGTTAATTTAGTAGGATCTGATGGTAATCCTCCAGAAGTAATGGCAATGTCTTTTGCAAATCAACTTCTATCTATAATGCATATTTTTAGATATTATAGAAGAATGAAAAAGAAGGTCTATTCTGTTCCCGAAAATATCGATTCTGTGGTGGCAAAGTTATCACTAAAGTATCTTGGAATAGGTATCGATAAATTGACACCACTTCAGAAAAAGTATGCAAAATCATACTAATATAAGATCAATTATTATGACTCAAGATTCTTGAAACTGTACTTACCTTAACTTTAACAATTTCAAGGTTCAATTTGGTAATTTAAGGTAATATCATTCAAACTAGGATTGAAAATATTTCTGCAGATGGAAGAGAGATTTTTCAGGCATTTTTTCATATTTCATCCATAATATTTTATAAGAGATTAAAACTTAAAAAACTAATTATGACTTGGATGCGTGCTGCAAATATAGAAGAATTCGATAAAAAAACAGGAAAGGAAGTAAATTTAAGTGGGAATAGAATTGCCATTTTTCGAACAAAAGGAAAGTTTTATGCTATCGAAGCATTGTGTAGACATCAAGACGGTTCACTTGCTCCAGGTAAGATAGATGGAGAGGTAGTGGAATGCCCGTTGCATTCATGGCATTATAACATACGAACTGGAGAATTATTAGATTATCTGGAAGGTGTAAAATTGAAAACATTTAAAATTGATTTAAAGGGAAAGGATATCTACGTAGATGTTTGAGTTAACTTTATCATCATAATAATAATTGTTTTAGTTCTAATTTGAAAATTTATAATAGACTTTCTGATACTGTTGAAGAGATTAAGCCAAATAAAGACAACAAGATTAGAATATACGTTTGTGGTATTACAGTATATGATGACTGTCATATAGGACATGCAAGAACGATAGTGATTTTTGATGTATTAAGAAGATATTTGATCCATAAAGGATATGATTTGACATATGTACAAAATTTTACAGATGTCGATGACAAGATAATAAATAGAGCAAAAGAGGAAGGAAAAGCTACTGAAGAGATTTCTAGTAAGTATATCTCAAACTATTTTGAAGACTTTTGTAAATTAAATGTAATGAACGCCGATCATTATCCAAAAGCTACTGAACACATTAACGAGATAATAGAGGCAATTAAGATATTGAGAGAAAAAAATTATACATACACCACTTTAAACGGGATATATTTTAGAGTGCGGTCATTTCCAAATTATGGTAAACTATCAAAGAAGAAAATCGATGAGCTTGAAGAAGGTTCAAGAATTGAGATGGATTCCTTGAAAGAAGATCCATTAGATTTTGCCTTATGGAAATTTTCTTCTGACGCTCCATCATGGGATGGCCCCTGGGGAAAAGGAAGGCCAGGATGGCATATTGAATGTTCTGTCATGGTCTCAAAGTTTCTTGGTAATGAAATCGAAATTCATGGTGGCGGAACAGATCTTATTTTTCCACATCATGAGAATGAAATTGCTCAATCGGAAACCTTTAACGAAAAGAAACTTGCAAATCTCTGGATGCATGTAGGAATGATTACGATAAACTCTGAAAAGATGTCAAAATCGCTAAAAAATATGATTTTAGTTAGAAATGCCCTTAAAAAATGGGGAGCTAATATTCTTAGAATATACCTTATTTCCTCCCAATATTCAAAACCAATGGATTACAACGACGAAATTTTGCATGAAGCGTTACAAAAATGGAGACAGATTGAGCACTGTAATTACGAACTTAGGACAACAAAAAATAATGTCAATGTGGAAATAGCCGAATTTGAAAAGCAGTGCAATAATTATCTGAATATTTTTATGTCGTCTTTAGACAGCAATCTGAATACTTCGTCAGCATTAACTTCCTTTATGAAACTAATTTCATATATTAACAATTTAAGTTCTTCCGAAAAATTAACAACTGCAATGTCAACTCTAGCGTTACCTTTGGTTAGTACTATGATGAATATTATGGGCATAAAGATAATAGATATCAATGATACTGCCAAAGCAGAAATTGAAAACATGATTGAGTTAAGAAATAATCTTAGACTTGAGAAAAAATTTCAAGATGCAGATGAATTGCGAAAAAAGATATTTGAATTATATAATGTAGAGCTTACCGATCATTCCAAATACACTTCATGGAAAAAGATTGAAAGTGTCGAATTTGATAGATAGCGAAAGTATTTGAGATTTCTTTTACTATTTGCCAATGACAATCTTGAAAATTTATTGGTAAATATTGTTTAGTTTACAGAAAGATAAATCAATTGATTATTTGATAAACTATTAATTATTCAAAATATAGATTAAGTCATAGTTGAAAAATAAGAAAATAATCTTTGCGACTATAATATCAGCCGTGTTGGTTATTTCCATAGGCTTGGCAACATTCTTTAATCCTTTTAAGAGTAATGCCAAAATGTTTAGCGAATCATTAATTGTTTTGGTATCAAAGTCACAAGAATTGACAAGAAACTATCAACAAGAAGTTGGAAAGTGGAACATGAAAATACACGATAATTTGACAATGGTTATCATTACTGATAAATATCTGACTCAATTTGAAGCACTGGAGGGTGATGCAAAAAATTTAAAGGTTCCAAATGAGTATGAAAATATCAAAGATTCATTTATTCGGTCGTTGGAATCAGAGGCCGCGAGTTACATACATTTCAAAAACTATTTGATTACTGGAAATAGGAGTGAAGATCAACTCTCAACAGATAATCTGTCCCTCTCGTATCAATATGAGCAGGTATACTCTGGTTTTCTTTCCAAAAATCATTAATTTTTATGTAATATGGATCTTTGGAGACAAAAATAAATTCCATGTCTATTTCAATATTTTGGAGACTTTTAGCAATGAGAAAAAACTCTTTTTTATGTGCACGTGATATATTAATACCAAAAACAGTATTGATTTTTTTCGGCATCCCGATATTGCTATTAAATAATTCAGCTTACTCAATAGAGAATTTTAAGACTTTACAAACAAATACATTAGTTGATCAAAGTGGAATCATTCATTTATTTGGTGAACTAAAAAATATTTCAAATGAATCACAATACAGTGTTACAGCATTCGCTAATCTTCATGATAAAAATGGCCAAAATATAGGTAATGGAAGTGGAATAGCAATGGTAAGATCATTAAATGTCGGGCAGGTTTCCCCTTTAGAGATTCTATTTCTAAATAAAGACCCATCCAAACAATTTTTTGATTATTCTCTAAATTATACAAGCAAAGCAGGACATCAGAAGGCCGATAATATAGTTATTACCTCATCAAAATCCAGACCTGATATATTTGGTTATTATTATGTTAGTGGAAGAATTTTGAATATGGGAAATCAAACTGCCACAAATGTACTTGCGATAGCATCTTTCTTCGACACGAATGGTAAAATAATTGGTCTATCTAGCGCGATAGCAGAACCTACTAACATTACCTCTCACTCTCCAGCTAGTTTTACAATAGTGATGGATGACAAATTACAATCATCTAAAATCAAAAATTATTCGTTAATTGCTGATTCAGACCAGTACGTTTCAAAATAAATTGCAAGTTTATTATTACAAGTCTTGCAGACGCAAAAAACTAGTTTTTGTTCTATGATAAGTAGTTCTCGTTTTTTGGTTCGGCAAGGCTACAGAATTATATAACGCTATTCTAGATTGTATAAAATATGGAAATATTTCATCCGTCTGTTTTTCTAGCTATGATTCCATATTTGTTTATTGGTAGCTTCCCTGTATTTGGATTGATATTGGTTACAAAATGGATTTTTGATGACACTAGAAAGAAGAAAAAAATTAGATTGAATTATGGTATTTGAAATTACTTTTTCTTTTGTAACTCTTTGTACATGTAGTAAGATATCACAGAATGTAAATATGTGAAAATATATAGCACATCTTTGCAATATTTTATCCATATAATGAATTCACCATCTCAAAAAAAGTGCGCTTTATGTGAAGAGGTGCTACCACTTTCAAGTGGTATAAATATTTGTGAAAATTGCATAAAAAGTGCAGACTGTTGTGTTGGATTAGAAAACTTGAGAGATTAAATCTAATTTCTATTCTGCCATTTTCAGAGTATCGCTAATAGTTATGATACCAATAACTTCTCCTTTCCGACTTACCAGTACACACTTGGCAAACCTTACTAGAGGAATTAGTGCCTTGGCAGGCGTGGCAATATCAACTATAGGTGGGGGTGGTTCCATGACTTGCAGAATAGGTACCTGGTGAATGTTCTTCTTATCGTCGCTTTCAAGTACTTTTCTGGCAAGGATATCCTCGCTTACGATTCCTACAATTTTAAATACATCAAAAACTGGAATTTGACTAATAGAGTTTTTCATCATTTTTTCTATTGCGACTTCTAATTTTTCATCTTTCTGGATTGAAATCACTTCATGACTACATATATCCCCAGCCTTCAGTGATGTTTTTCCTTCTTGAGAACTTAGAACCTCAAATATTTTTCTAGCAGTATCATAGCTGGGTTTACATCGTCCAGATTCAATTTGGTTTACCATAGATGTACTAATTCCGGATAGTGACGCTAGCTCACGCTGAGTCAATCCCAGTCTTATCCGTCCTTGCTTAATGTACTCTATTCTCGGAAGCATTTACTCATGATTTATTGCAGTATCATATTTTTATAGTAATAGCATGCACCGCAAAAAAAGAGAATAAAAATAAACAAGATGACATAGCCTTAACCTTATATTATATAGACTTAATGATGTCATACAATTAAAAATGAGTCAAGAGGCCCACAAGAAAAAGTGGGATTCTGTAAAGAGATACAAATTAACCAAGATGTTAAATCAGTTATCAAGTATTACTGGTCATGGCACTGAGTTGGTTACAGTGTATATTCCTCCGCGTAGACCAATTTTCGAAGTAATAGGCCAACTGAGAAATGAGTCTGGGACCGCTTCTAATATCAAGTCTGATTTAACAAGAACACACGTACAGGATGCCTTGAGTAAGACAGTAGAACATCTTAAACTCTTCAAAGAAACACCAGAGAATGGACTTGCAATTTTTTGTGGAGCCATTCCAAATAACAAGGGAATAGGAAATGAGAAAATAGAACTTTATTCGGTTTTCCCGCCAAAACCTATTCAGATTAATCTGTATAGATGCGATGATCATTTTTGGACAGATCATATAAAAGACATGCTCAGAGATGAAAAAGTAATAGGATTACTAGCTATAGATAGTCAGGAGGCAGGATTAGGTATCCTAACAGGGGATAGGTGGGAAGTGATAGATACCCTAACATCAGGTGTGGCTGGAAAGCATCGACAGGGAGGACAATCAGCAAGGAGATTTGAGAGACTCAGGGAAAATGAACTGAATGAATACTTTCACAGAATTGCAGATCACGCGCAAAAAGTTTTCATCGACGAATATAAGATAAATGGATTGATCCTAGGAGGTCCTGGACCAACAAAGGAGAATTTTTTGAAGGAAGAATATCTGGACTATAGACTTCAAAATAATGTAGTTGCTACAATAGATAGTTCATACTCTGGAAGTGAAGGAGTTAGAGAGATCCTGGAAAAGGTAAATGAGCAAGGCATAATAACAGAATATAGATTATTAGAAGAAAAAAAATTAATCAAGAAATTCATGAGCCAAGTTTATTCAAATGAAGGGCTAGCAGTATATGGACTTAATGATGTTCTAAAGTTTTTGAGAAGTGGAATAATCGATACCTTGATCGTCACTGATGAAATATCATACGTCCAGTTAGAGGTTAAGTGTAATAAATGTGGAGATGTTGAGGAGAAGTTTGTTGAACGATCTAAATTAATCAATTTAAAGCAAGATGAGGCTTCAAAAGCCTGTTCTAAATGCGGAAGTGTGGATAAGGTTAGTAGTGAAAAAGATATTGTCGATGTCCTCGAAGAGTTATCCATTAATATAGGAAGCAAGATGGAAATTATCTCGTCAAAAACGGAAGAAGGTGCTCAACTAGGGAGTCTGGGAAATATTGGTGCATTGTTACGTTTTAATCCCTCGCGTTAAATCACAAATTACTTTGCTTTAATATCAGATACCGTCAATGATGATTTTATTTTTTGTGCAATCTTGTTTAGTTCCTCGTCTGATATGAGGGTTCTAGAGGGCCATCTCCCATTTGGAGAATCGTAGTTGAATCTTGGGATTATATGAACATGAACATGAAGGACAATTTGATTTGCTGCACGTCCATTGTTTTGGCCAATGTTTAAGCCCTTTGCATCTAACGCTTTAACAATTGCCTTTGCCAAAAACGAAACCGTGGAAAACAGTTTTCCAATTTCTTCATCTTGCATTGAAAAAATACTCTCGTGATGTTTTTTTGGTAGAACTAGAGTATGCCCAGTATTTATGGGATATTTGTCCATAAACGCAATATACCGAGAATCTTCGTAAAGTTTGACAGCTTGTAATTTGTCATCAATTATAGAGCAGAAAATACACGATTTAGTACTCGTTTTCAATAAGTAAAATCCATATCTTTTGCTGATTTATGTTTTTGTTATGTTTCCTAATTTACGTGACTTTTAAATAGGTCATATTTTTTTCTAATTGTAAATGACTGAAACTATCGAAGTATACGAATTCAATATGAAATTTACATTTACTTGCCCAAAATGTGATTATAAAAATGAAGATATCTCTTCTGTAGATATCGCTAACGGCAATGCAGAGTGTGGAATGTGTGAAACTATTTTTAAAATAGAGGGCGTTGACGGAATAAAGATTTTTGCACTTGTAGAATAATTTCTTAGATTTGATGATACTTAAATTGGTATTAATGTTATATTAAAATACGCTTTAATTATTAATTCATTAATGAAACTTATCAGTAGAACTGTAGTTAATGGACCTGCGAGGGCTCCGCATAGAGCCATGTATAAAGCGATGGGTCTAAATGATGACGATTTGTTAAAACCCATAGTGGGCGTTTCTTCCACATGTAATGAAGCGACACCCTGTAACATTCATTTAGGAGATTTAGCTCAGCATTCAAAGGCTGGAGTAAAAGATTCAGGTTGTACTCCAAGAGAATTTACCGCAGTTTCTGTTTCAGATGGTATAGCAATGGGACATGAGGGAATGAAGGCATCTCTTGTTAGCCGTGAAGTTATTGCAGATTCAATTGAGATAATGATGCGAGCCCATGGATATGATGCACTCGTTGGAATTTCAGGATGTGACAAGAGTTTACCAGGAACTATCATGGGGATGGCTAGAATGAATCTGCCATCAATATTTGTCTACGGAGGTACAATTTTACCAGGAACTTGGAATGGAAAGCCGGTTACCATACAAGACGTATATGAAGCGGTCGGTTCATTCGAAACAGGTAAGATGAACTTGGAAGATTTAAAAAATTTGGAAAATGTTGCATGTCCATCGGCGGGCTCATGCGGCGGCATGTATACGGCAAATACAATGGCCTGTATCAGTGAAGCACTGGGTATAGCCCTACCGGGAAGCGCTTCTCCTCCTGCATTGAGCGAAAAGAGAAACAAGATCTGCTATGAAACGGGAAAACAAATCTATCATCTTTTAGAGAATAATATAAGACCAAAGGATATCCTTACCTTTGAAGCATTTGAAAATGCAATAGCAATTGCAAATGCAATTGGAGGTTCAACCAATGCAATACTTTTCTAAAGAGATAGGTGTACATCTTGATTTACGAGACTTTGAGCGAATTCGTAAGAGAACACCTCATCTAGCTGACACAAGACCTGGAGGTATGTATGTAATGGTTGATTTAGATAGGGTAGGAGGAGTGCCTGTCATACTAAAAAGTTTACTGAAAAAAGGATTATTGAATCCAGATACCTTGACTGTCACAGGCAAGACAATGAAAGAAAATCTTCAAAAAATATCGCAAACTAGTTCTGAACCAGTAATATATTCATGTGAAAAACCTCTTCACCCAGAAGGCACGCTCAAAATTCTAAAAGGAACGCTAGCTCCTGAGGGTGCAGTAATAAAGATCGCAGGCCTCCAGAGGACCAGATTTGAAGGATTTGCAAAAGTGTTTAATTCTGAAGAAGGTGCCTTTGAAGCAATTTCAAAACAAGAAATAAAGAAAGGAGATGTAATTGTGATTAGATATGAAGGTCCTAAAGGGGGACCTGGTATGAGGGAGATGCTAGCCGTTACTGCTGCACTAGTTGGACAAGGACTTGGAACGGAAGTATCAATGGTTACAGATGGAAGGTTTTCTGGAGCAACAAGAGGATTTATGGTTGGTCATGTTTCGCCTGAAGCGACAGTAGGCGGACCGATTTCGCTGGTAAGAAAAGGCGATAAGATCAGCATTGACCTTGACAATGGAAAGATCGATTTGAAAGTCAGTAGCACAGAACTTAACAGAAGAAGAAAATCATGGAAGCCAATTAAAACAAAATATAAGGTCGGAGTGTTGGCAAAATACAGGTTGCTTGCTAGGTCAGCATCAGAAGGAGCCGTAACAATACCCTCATTGAAATAGGCTTTTGGGCACGTGTCAAAAACTAGCAAAACTTAGCAAACCTTGATATTCACTCAAATGGCACATTTCAAAAACCTTTTCCTATTGTCAATTATTGTCATATCCATAATTTCAGTCGTATTTTTCTTGTACAGGTACGAGTCAGTTACGGTAAATTTTTTCCCTCAAAATTCTGATTTGATATTTCAAGGTATTTTCAACAATGCTACTAGTTTGGCAGAGTTAGGAAATACTACAAGGTCTCTTGGGATAAGTAATATTTCAGGAATTAATGCAAATCAAAATGCAACCATTGTGAACAAAAATAACAAAACAAATGAACCTCTGGACGATATCGATTCAATAAGTAACCCTATCGATACCCTTACAAAGATGATAGTTAGTATATTAGAAAAGTCCACAATCGATAATTCAAAAATTAGTAAAGACCAAGGGCTCAAAAACTACTACGATTTGAAAGGAACGTGGAACCTTGCAATTAGAGGTGATAAATTTTCAAACTTTACAGGTGTAATACTTTTGAACAATACGTATAATCACATTACCAAGAATTATAGTTTGAATCTTGTTACTTCCAGTGCTGATAATATCACGTTCGAGGCAACAAATCAGATAATAAAAATAAAAGGAACTGGCGATTTGACTCTTGACAATCAAACTGCAAAGGTTGAATTATTAATAATTCTATATAAAAACGAAAATATCTATGTAGTATTTGTCTCTAAAACTAATGAAAATCTATTTGATAATTTTCTAATTCATGGAAATATATCAGAGAAAAAATTTGAATATTGATGATAGTTAAGACTCATTTTAATTATAGCTTATTCAGCGCCTATCAGGCCAATTAAATCAAATCCTTCAGAGATCTTTGAACTTATTTCTGCAATTGAAATCAAATGCCCATCGGGATCTTCTATTATTGTGTGCTTGCCAAACGATTCTTGTTTGGGTTCCTTAAAAAATTTAACATTTTTCTCTTTCAGTTTATTGGCGACTGATTCCAAATTACTAACCATGAACCCAACTAGAATTCCAGAGCTCTTTGTTTTCACTTTATTCTTAGACGGATGTAAGGCTAGTACTGTGCCGCTTGAAAAGAATTCGACCCATTCGGTAGAAGTGTTCTTGACGGGTAGTTCCAAAATATTGCGATAAAATTTAATAGATTTATCCATATCACTCACCAAGAGGATTACTGCTCCAAGTCTTTTGAATGTCAAATTACTGCAAAATGATTAATTCCGAATTAATAACTTATCGATCTTAGACACAAATTGAACTTTAAATTATAGTAAATTATATAAAATTTTTAATTTACTTAAAACAAGATTAGTGAAATTCAAATGTTGACCGTAAAAGTAGTTGATAATAAGATAGCTTTGGTTGAAAGTGATTTACCCAAATTTGATCAGGACGAAATCTTGGTCAGAATGCATTCATGTGGTATATGTGGTTCTGATTTAGAAAAAGTCTATGGAAATTACGGGATGAAATCTGTGCGGGTAGGACATGAGCCTGCAGGAGACACTATTGCAGTCGGTAAAAATGTAAAGAAATTTCAAGAAGGAGACAGGGTTTTCGTCCATCACCACGTCAGCTGTTACTCTTGCCGATATTGCATTCAAGGAAATTATACAATGTGTAACAATTATCAAAAAAGCAATATTGAACCTTGCGGATTATCTGAGGAGTTTATCGTTCCAAAATGGAATATTGAGCATGGTGGTGTGTTAAAGCTGCCTGAATCAATTTCTTATGACGAAGCTGCGTTAATTGAACCATTTGCTTGCTGCATAAGAGGGCTAAACAAAATTTCAATAAAACATGGAGATAATGTGGCTATTTTGGGGGCTGGACCGACTGGTGTAATGCATATGCTGTTGGCCAAAATGTGGGGTGCCAACAATATTGTGGTTTCTGATATCAATGAATTTAGATTGAAATTTGTTGAAAAATACGGTGTAATTCCTGTAAATTCAAAGCAAGATAATTTGGATGACGTCATCAACCAAAATACGGAAAACATAGGAGCTGATGTGACTATCTTGGCTACTGGCAGTATTAAGGCATTTGAAAGTTCACTTAAAATCACAAGAAGAGGTGGAAAAATATTACTTTTCGGTGTCCCATCACTTGGAAGTAAATTTGAACTAGATTTGAGCTCCATTTATTCCAACGAACAAATAATCATCCCAAGCTATGGTGCTTCCGAAATAGAAACGAATCAGGCATTATCTTTGATTTCTGACAAATCAATCGATCTTTTACCTCTTGTCACCCATCGTTTTCAAATTAGAGAATCTAGTGACGCTTTCAAATGCGCGCATGATGCCTTGGATGCTATGAAGGTATTGATAGTAACATAATGAGTATCGCGATCAAAACATAAATAACTTGTATAGTGAGCTTATTTTACATGGATTGGGGAATAAGAAATCGCTTATCAAGGATATTGAACCCACAAGATGGAAAAGGAGTTATGCTCGCAGTTGATCATGGCTATTTTTTAGGTCCCACTGAAAAATTGGAGAATCCAAGAAAGACAATTAAGCCACTACTAAAATATGCGGAATCTTTGATGCTCACTAGAGGAATTTTGAGAAGATGCGTTGATCCGGATTCTGATATTCCAATAGTATTGCGCGTTTCTGGAGGCACTAGTATTTTAGGCGAAGATCTGTCAAATGAGACTATTACAACGTCAGTTGAAGAAGCAATAAAACTCAATGCTTCGTGTTTGGCTTTGTCTATTTTTGTTGGAAGTAAATATGAACACCAGACACTAAGTAATCTTTCTAAACTGGTAGACCAAGGAGAGAATTATGGAATCCCAGTATTAGCAGTTACCGCAGTTGGAAAAGAAATGGCCCGAGATGCAAGATATCTTGCTCTATCCTGTAGAATAGCCGGGGAATTAGGAGCTCATTTGGTAAAAACCTATTACTGTGAAAACTTTGAAAATGTGGTTGAAGGATGCCCTGTGCCAGTCATTATTGCAGGTGGCAAAAAATTACCAGAAAAGGAGGCACTCAATTTGACGTTTAATGCAATAAAAGATGGAGCGTCAGGTGTGGATATGGGTAGAAATATTTGGCAATCTAATTATCCAGTTGAAATGATTCAGGCTGTCCGAGCAATTGTTCATGACAAGTTAACGGTAGAAGAGTCAATGAATTCATTCTTTTTGAACAAAAATATACGATCTAACGAATTGGAAACCTTAAAGACAACATAAATATTTTTAATGGGTCTTATTTGATTACTTTAGCATGTCGGAGTATGAAGGGGGTACTTTTAGGTGCGAAATATGTGCAAAAGAATTTCTAACAAAGAACGAATGCGACGCTCATTATGAAGATGTTCACGGGGACGAAATTGCAAACATTGGTGAATAGCTCTTTTCTTGTGAAAGAGCAAATGGAACGTAATACGGTAATGTTAGATTTTTTAGTGACCAAATTAATTTATTTAAAGATATAGTTGAAAATTGCAAATGTAGTTTTGTTTGAGCTTGGAATATGCATTCTTGAGGACACTAATCTAAATTATGTAAAAAAATTTGAAAATCCTGAACTGGAGTATTCTTCAATCCTCCAGGGTGAAAATAATGTGATAGCGGACTTGATTCCAAAATTGAGGGATTACGATCAAATTAGAGTAAATAATAAGAGTTTAGTTGAAATTCTTCAGAGCGAAAATATTGATGTTAAATTAATGTCTGATTCAAGACAAAATGAAATAAATCAAAATAAATTGGATCTGATTGTCAAATTTGGACTCGCTGAAAATAAAGAAGAACTATCTGCTATCTTGCAAAGGTTTGCGATAAATCTTTCATCCATGAAGGTGAAAAAAACATCTGAAAAATTAGATCTTCATTTGATCCAAGCAGTTAATACACTAGATGAACTAGACGAGATAATTAATACAATAAGTACAAGAATTCGTGAATGGTATGGACTTCATTTCCCAGAATTGGACTATATACTTCAAAATATTATCACATATGCCAGTATTGTAAAGGATGCAGGACCAAGAGAAAATATTTCCAAGGAACTCTTAGGTCAACTCGATGTGCCTGAAAAAAAAATTGAATTAATTCAACTAGCCATAGTAAAAAGTCAGGGAGGAGACCTTACTCCTGAAAGTTCTGAATCTCTAAAAATTTTAGCATCACAAGTTATAAAGTTATCAGAATTAAGAACAAGTCTATCTGACACGATTGAAAATTTGATGGAAACACTTGCTCCAAACATAAAAAATATTCTTACTGCAATAATAGGCGCAAGATTAATTGCTAAAGCAGGTAGCCTATCGAAATTGGCGCAGATGCCTTCGAGTACAATTCAAATAATTGGTGCAGAGAAGGCATTGTTTAGAGCATTAAAAACTGGCACCAGACCTCCAAAACACGGTTTATTATTTCAGCATCCATCAGTTCACGCTGCTCCAAAATGGCAAAGAGGTAAAATTGCCCGTGCATTGTCCTCAAAAATTGCGATTGCTGTTAGAATCGATGTATACCGAAACGCATCTTTGGATACATCAATATCAGAGAAATTGAATAGGAGAATAGAAACTATTCAGCGGATTTATCATGAACCTCCAAAAGTAAAAGATACTTTCGAAAATAGGTTTGTGAATAAGAGAATAAAAAAATCTCTCAAATTCAAAAAGAGAAATATGTATCATGGAAAACGAAGACGCTATTAGTTACATTACTCTTAATGGTAAAGAACATATAGCTACTGTAAATCTATTGAAAGGAATTACTCTATACGGTGAAAAACTAGTCACTCGAAATGGAAGTGAATACCGCACATGGGATCCCTTTAGGAGTAAATTAGCTGCGGCATATATCAAGGGATTAAAATTTGATTTCTCTTCAGTAGGAAACATATTATATTTAGGTGCATCAACAGGAACAACAGTGAGTCACCTATCGGACATAATTGGATATTCTGGTAAAATTTTTGCTGTTGAATCTTCGACGAGAGTTGCAAGAGAGTTAATTTCAAATGTCTCGTCTAAGAGAACAAATGTCATACCAATAATAGAAGATGCAAGGAAACCGAGAAATTATTTTTCAATATATGATAAAATGGATCTTGTCTATTGCGACATTGCCCAACCAGATCAAACAAGTATAGCCATTGAAAATTGTAAAATATATCTTAAAGAAGGAAAACCAATACTTCTTGTTATCAAAACTAGAAGTATTGATGTGACAATGTCTCCAAAAAAGGTAATCGCACAAGAAATAAAAAAATTACAAAATAATTTTTTTGAAATTAGACAACAAATAGATCTTGAGCCATTCGACAAGGATCATGCAATGATAAAGGCAATATTTTATACAAAATAGTCATAGGTATATATCCAAACCAGAAACAATCATTTGAGCAGGTTTCCAAGATTTTCTTGCGAATGGCGGAATTTCCTTTTTTTCTCTAAACCACTTTCTTACAAACTCTATTGTTTTTTTGTCTGAAGGATATCCACTGCCAATGTCCCCGTATCTCATCCGGATTTTACCTATTTCACAATCACGTACAATTTTTGCGATAATAGAGGCCCCTGAAACTACAACGTTCAATTTGTCAGCATGGTGCATAGAAATTACTCTAGTATTTTTTTGATTAAGAAAACTACTAATGGTTCTTTCATATCTTGAGGGGTTTATATCACAGGAGTCTACATACGTCTTGTCCGATTTCATATTTTGTATTGTGATAGCCATAGCTTCTGCTTCAAGCAGGTTTAGATTGTTTTTAAAAACATGAAAGTCAATATCTTCGATGCTTATATTACAGACACAAATTGACTTTGCAATACTTACAATCTGACCAAAGAGAACCTGTCTTTTTTTTCGTGTAAGTAACTTTGAATCTTTAATCCCTTTCTCAATCATTTCTGAAATCGATTTTTTGCTCACACAAATTCCTGCTACAATTATTGGTCCTAATAATGATCCTCTACCAGCTTCATCTACTCCACAAATGATATTTTCCTTACTACTGAACTCTAATCCCTTTACCCCAAATCAACATCTGTTGCTATTTTATCCGTATCCCTTTTGGAATCATGATATATTAAGAGTTATCAATTATCCTATAAATTAGGATTGAAAAATGATTTCAAAAGGATCAAAGAAGGAAAAACAGAACTCCTAGTTCCGTCTGTTTCACTATCAGAAAAAGTACCTCCAAAAAATCCTGCTTTTTTTAATCCAAGTGCCAAGTGGAATAGAGATGTTTCTGTGTTGATCTACAAGACATATGCCTCTTTCTCAAAAAATGCCAGAACCTTTGCCGATTCAATCTGTGGCGTTGGGGCAAGAGGATTGAGAACTGCAGTCGAAGTGCCAAAAATAGATACGGTTTATCTTAATGATCTAAATCCCATCGCCATAGAACTCGCAAAAGAAAGCGCCAAACTGAATGAGATAGAAAACAAATGTGTTTTTGATATCAATGAGGTATGCAAATTTTTAAATTTTGAGCAACGTGATGTTCGAAAATTTGACATAGTGGATCTTGATCCGTTTGGAAGTCCGTCACCTTATGTAGATTGTGTTTTGCGGTCCGTAAACAACCATGGATTGATATCAATTACAGCAACGGACACTGCAGTTTTATGTGGAGTATATCCAAACGTGTGTTATAGAAAATACTATGGATTTCCAATAAGAACCGATTATTGTAATGAAATTGGAATAAGGCTTTTGGTCTCTTTTATAGCATTGAACGCTTCACGATTTGATTTATCTGTAATTCCATATTTCTGTCATAACAATCTTCATTATATGAGAGTATATCTGAAGGTGGTATTTGGTAACTCTCTTGCAAATTCTGTTTCTTCAAAAATAGGACATCTTAAGCATTGTCGCAATTGTAATCATCGTAAAGTTGAAAATCTTAAGGAACACAATGTGCTTTGCGAAATATGTAATTCAAAATGTATCTTAGCCGGACCACTCTGGATAGAGAACCTATTTGACTTTGAATTTGTAAAGGAGACGTTAAATGTGTTGGAAAAGGATGAATATCTTTCATCAAGTGAAACTAATTATAAAAGGCTACTTAGAATGATGCAAATTTGTAAAAATGAACTAGCATATCCATTTTATTTTGAAACAGATAGTATTGCATCTAAAGCAAAAAAGAGTTCGATCTCATTGGATAAAGTGATTAACTCTCTTATTGAAAATGGATTCAAGGCATCAAAAACTATTATGAATGATAAAGGATTCAAAACAAATGCCTCTTCAAATGATATAATTAATGCCCTTTACAAATAAATAATAATTTATGATAAACAATGTCGTGACATGTTGGGGAATTTCGTTAATATTCTATACGATACTACTACCTGATAACAGTTAATTACTATACTCTCATTAAAAACTTAATGGAAAACAACGCCGAAAAGGATCCTAAATATTGGGTTAATATGGGATATTCTCTTACTGCTGAAGGAAAAGATGAACAAGCAAAAAAATATTATAAAAAAGCCTTGGAACTTGATCCGGAAAATCCCGCCGCTTTGATAAATCTCGGAAAGGCTCAATCTCTAACGGGAGAATTAAAAGAGGCTAAAAAAAATCTACTATATGCGATTAAACTTTATCCCGAATCAGTTGAACCTTGGATTAACCTGGGGATAGTTTATGGAGAAGAAAAAAAACTGGACGAGGAGATGAATTGCTACAATAAAGCATTAGATATAGATCCAAGCATACCAGCAATTTGGCATAACAGAGGGTATCTCTACAGGCAGAAAGAGATGTTTAAAGAAGCCATATCTGACTACCAACAGGCTCTCAGACTTCGTCCTAAGCATATTCAGACTCTATTATACAAGGCTATTGCACATTTTCATTTAAAGGAATTTGATGATGCTGATAAATGCCTTGATGAAATACTAGACATTGACCCGAACCATGTCGACGCATTGGCAAACAAAGCAAATATTTTCAGTCAAAAGGGGAAAATATGCCGACGCATTAGAATACATAAACCGGTCGTTAAAAATTAACAACACAAGCATAGATCTATTGAGAAACAAAGCTGAATTATTACGCTGGCTTGGAGATTCTACAAATGCGAGAATATGTGATGAGGAAGCCGATAGGTTAGGATCGCATACTAAAAATGAAGAAATCGAATAGATGTGAATAGTACCTTCATTAGTAAAATGGTTTTCCGATTATTTGATAGCACAACTAAAAGAGCAATTGCCAAGAGAAGCGAAGACTCAAGGTTGGAAGGGCTTTAAAGAGGCAATTAATAATATTGGGCGCGAATAGTAATAAGCCAATAATATCTGACTTCCTCTATGGATTTGGAGTGGGCTGTATTAGTAGCCGCAATTTCTGCGTGGGCCACTTTATTTATTGGGCTCATCACGCGTGACTTGGTAAAAAGACAATTTGAAGAACAATTTGAATCTAATAAAAAACAGCACCAAGTTCAAGGTCTACTTGAAGCATTTAAAATCCTTGATAAGGAAGATCATAGAGAGTTTCGAAAAACAGTATTCATTCAATATTTTGAATATTTTGAAAATGGAGATGTAAAAGTATTTAAACACAATGCAGTCGCGAATGTCATGGCAGATTTTGATATAATGGGCAAATTAGTAAAGTCTAACAATATTGATAGAGATGAATTTTTAGAGGAATATGGTTCACTCGCTTACCGGTGTTGGAAATGTCTCGAGGATCACATAATACATGAAAGAGAGGAGAGAAAATTTCCTCCTTTTATGACTTGGTTTGAGTGGCTAGCAAAGGAAGGATACAAATATTGGAAGGAGGGGCATAAGCCTCAAGGTTATGACTTCGATGATACTGTCTTATTTCATCCACATGATCCTGCTAAGAAAATAGATTTTCGATCCAAACCTAAATGGAAAGGGAAAGGTAGCCCGATTTGATATTGAGGCAACCAATAATAGTTTAAACCTGCTTATAGTATCACTGTTGGTTTGGTTTACGTTGTTTAAATGATTCCAATCTAAAGATTTATGCAACATATACTACATTTATTAACGCAAAATAAATACTGTATGCTGTGCAAGTTCAAGAGCTATCAAGAGTAAGAACTTGGGTCCAGTTACCAAAACTCTATACAAATAAATACCGATTTATAACAATCCTGTTTAATTCATTTACGACTGCTTATCAATAATTAAATAGTAATTTATAGAAAAAGCGTATTTATGAGAGTAAATGATACGCATACCCATATTCATTGGTTGTAATGTTTGGGGTGTAGATTGTGAAATTACAAGTTAAAAATTTATCCAAAAAATTTAGAACAAGCAGTTCAAATTCTGAATACGTTACTGCTATTGAAAATATTGATCTTACAATTAACGATGGTGAATTTGTTTGCATTGTAGGTCCATCGGGTTGTGGGAAATCTACTCTTCTTAACATTCTTGCGGGACTTGACAAACCTACTGAAGGTGAAATCATACTGAATGGTCATCAAATTAAAGGAACTGGGCCTGATAGAATTATTGTCTTCCAGGAGAATGCTTTGTTTCCATGGCTCAAAGTAATCGAAAATGTTGAGTTTGGTTTAAAAATGGCAGGGTTGCAGAAAGATAAAAGACGACAAATTGCATTGAGCCATTTAGAAACAATGCAACTGACAAAATTTGCCGATTCTTATGTCTATCAATTATCTGGCGGCATGAAGCAAAGGGTAGCCCTTGCTAGGGCACTTGTTATGGATCCTGACATATTGCTTATGGATGAGCCATTTGCCTCTCTAGATTCTCAAACACGAGATTTACTGTCGGTTGAACTACAACTTATTTGGTCAAAAACTAGAAAAAATATTATTTTTGTAACTCATAATATAATGGAGTCTGTTTGTCTTGGAGATAGAATATTTGTATTTACCAATAGACCAGGAAAAATCAAAAAAGAAATTACGGTTCAACATAGAAGGCCAAGGCTTAGCGAAGACGATGAACTCCAACCTTATTACAGGGAGGTTTTGAGTGAATTGAAAAGCGAAATCAGCGCTGCGCGCAAACAGAAATTGGATTAATTTTCCTTCAGTTTCATTACAAGATCTAAACCATCTTCAAAACTATTCGGTGAGCACAAAAGTATTTTTTCTGTTAGAGTGGCTGCTTCTCGAACAAAATTTTCTGGTTCGTCTCTATATGATCTCCAATCCAGACCTATTTTCTGCGCTGAGATTTCGTTCCTTTTGGAGGGACACATGATGCATGGTATAACATCAATGCCATATGGTGCAGACATTTTAATAATTTCTTGTAGATTGTGTATAGAACTTATTGATTGTGTAACAAACGCACGCGGTCTTGCTTCAAGCTTATTTTTGATTTTCGCTGTGTCACTTATTTTGCTTGGAACTGATAGGTCAAATTTTATGTAATTGTTAAAACTATGCGATGATAGAATCCTGACAATCTTTGTAGGTGGGATATCGAAAATTTTATTTCCAATAATTGGTTCATCTCCACGAAGAATTAAGATGCTATAGACTCCACAGAATATTGCTTCAGACACAAACTGGAATATCGATATGAGATTTTTGTCATAAAGTCTACACGTACAACTTATCGGTTTTGAAATTCCTAGTCTTTTTAACATTGAAACAAGCATTAAACTGGAGACTCTTGGTACGCCCAGTACATTATCTGTCAAATGTATTCCGTCAACAAATTCTGATATTTTTTTTGCCCTTGACATAAAGAGGTCTATATTCTTGTTTATTGTATCATGATCAAAATAATTATTGTAAAGAACCTTTGGAGGGTTCATTTCATAAATAACTTTAACATCCATATTATTTCACAATGATTATCGTAATTAAAGGCTTAACTCGTAATCTCGAAAATGTGAAATGGAGTGTTTCTGCAGAAGGCTTTTCGCTCGATAGATTTTATACTTTCTAATTATTAATAAATACAACAGATGATATTGTTTGTACAATGAAAAGGAAATCAAACATTTGATTTATCCGTTTCTAAATAAAAAAGTAATCTTTCCATCATCTTCATTTCAATTAAGATTTGCGGCAGTAATGATAATAATTCATTTCACAAAAAAGATTCCGTATGTTATTTTAATAAGGAGGACTAAACTTGTGATAAATCATGCAGGTGAAATTTCCTTTCCTGGTGGCAATTTTATGGAAGAGGACGTTAACATGTTGGGGACTGCAATAAGAGAAACAAGTGAGGAAATAGGAATCAGGATTAAAAAACAACAGGTAATTGGATATCTTAATGCAGTGAAGACACTAACTTCACAATATATTATTTATCCATACATTGCTTTGATAGGCAAGATTCCTAAAATAACCAGTACTAATTATGAGGTTGAAAAAATCATAGATGCCCCTCTTATATCATTACTTAAAACCAGACAGAACGATACAGAACACCAGCAAGAATTTTCTATCTCCCAGTTACCTAAATTTACCTACAAAAATGAGATAATTTGGGGAGCAACAGCAAAAATATTAGTCCAACTTGCAGACCTGTTTTCTCGTGAAATAGATTTGAATTGAAAGTTTTTTGAGCAAAAATACACTGGTTTGTACGGTAAGAGCTTTATCAATAAGCATGTACTTCAGATTTGTGTTTTCTTAAACTTCTAAAAGTACCAAATTTCAAGGTGCATTTATCGCATTTCCAGAGATTTACCTTTGCTTGGCTGTAAAAAGTATATGACTGATTTCCACTTTCATATTTGCGTGTACTGCTATTGTAATTCACTGGATTGTAATTTATTCTGTATTTGATTCTTGATATGTTTATTTTCAATTGTAATGCCATTGAATTTTTAGTATTAAAAAAGTGAAGTTAATTGATGATATAGGAATCAATCAACCTTATTTTACTAAATCTGGAGCAACAAAACTAATATCTCATATGGAAAAAGGATCCATGTGTATTTTGAAAATTTAAGAGATTACGTAGAATCTCTTGAAAAAACGGGCCAATTGAAGAGGATAAAAACTAGGGTATCGGTAGATTTAGAAATAGCAGAGATATTGCGCAGACTAATGTATGAGAACGATTCACCTGCAGTATTATTTGAAAATGTCGAAGGCTATAAAATCCCCGTACTTGGTAACGCATTTGGATCCATGAGACGATTAAAACTGGCTCTTGACATGGAAAATTTTGAAGAAATCGGTGAACGTATAACCGCTTTAACAAAATTAAAAATACCTCATGGATTATTAAATAAATTTAAGGCTCTTCCAAAGTTATCTGAGATATCGGACTATGGTCCAAAAATTACAAATGGAGGTCCAGTCACAGAAATTATTGAAACTGCTAACCCCTCACTATATACTTTACCCATTATCAAATCCTTTCCTAAAGACTCTGGGAGATTTATTACATTTGGAATTACGGTTACAAAAAATCCTGAAACACAGATTCGAAATATGGGGGTATACAGATTACAAGTAATCAATCCCAAAAAAGCCATAATGCATTGGCAAATTCACAAGCGAGGTGCATTGCATTATCAAATGAATACAGAAAAAAATCAAAATACGGCGGTTGCGATTGTTATTGGAGCTGACCCTGCAACAATATTCAGTGCGGTTGCACCTGTTCCAGAGGGATTGGATAAACATCTTTTTGCCGGAATTACGAGAAAAAAAGGTACAAACCTGGTAAAGTGTAAAACTATTGATGTTGATGTTCCCGCATCCGCTGAAATTGTTCTAGAAGGGTATGTTGATCCATCTGAGGTAAATATTGAGGGCCCATTTGGGGATCACACTGGATACTATACACCGCCAGAACCTTATCCTACGTTTACCCTAACTGGTACAATGATGAGGAACAATCCAATTTATCTCACCACAGTTGTAGGTAAACCAATACTTGAAGATGCTTACATAGGCAAAGTCATTGAAAGAGCATTTCTTCCATTAGTAAAGCTCTTCCAGCCTGAAGTTATTGATTTTTCGATGCCTGCTGCAGGTTGGTTCCAAGGCTTGGCGATAATCTCAATTAAGAAAAGGTATCCTGGACAGGCTAAAAAAGTGATGATGGGACTGTGGGGAATGGGTCAATTGTCGCTTACAAAAATACTGATTGTGGTGGATCATGATATCAATGTGCATGACATGAATGATGTGATTTGGGCAGTAACAACTAGATCGGATCCAAAAAGAGATACAATATTAATTGAGAATACTCCAACTGATACCTTGGATCCTGCCTCTCCATTTTTAAATCTAGGATCAAAAATGGGTATCGATGCAACTAAAAAAACAAAAGAAGAAGGTTACAATAGGCCAATCCAAGAGGAGGCTCTTCCTGATGAAAGTACTATTAGTTTAGTAACAAAAAAGTGGAGTGAATATGGCCTGTGATGATAAGACACTATATGATAAATATCTGCGCTGCAAATGAAGAATAATGAAATTTATCCATAGCGGCAAAGTAAAAGACGTTTATGAATTCGATGGCAAAAATCTGTTATTTCACTTTACAGATAGAGTATCAGCGTATGATGTACGAATGATTACTGACATCAAAGGAAAGGGAGAAATTTTATGCAAATTCGCTGAATTCTGGTTTAAATCTTTAGATTCTAAAAATCACATGGTAAGATTAGAAGATAAGGATAAGATGGTTGTGAAGAAGCTTAGAATGATTCCCCTCGAATGTGTTGTTAGAGGGTATCTTTATGGTAGTTTATACGAACGATATAAGGATGGAGATTATGAGATGGGTTTAGAGCCCAATATGCAAATTGCCTCAAAGTTAAAGGAACCAATATTTGATCCAACAACTAAATCAAATATTCATGATCAACCTATCTCTGAAAATCAAATCTTGGAAAAAAAAATCCTGACAGATGATAAATTAAGAACTGTGAAAGATACATCATTGAGACTCTACAAACAGATGTCAGGTCTAGCAAATGACAAAGGATTCATAATGGCTGACGTAAAATTTGAATTTGGGGAGGATCCAGATTCAGATGAAATTATTTTAGCAGATTCTCTGGGGCCCGATGAATTTAGGATGTGGATTAAGGATTCATACAAGTCCGGCGAAAAGCAAGAAAGTTACGACAAACAATATCTCAGAGATTGGCTAACCAAAGTTGGATTTAGAGACAATATAAGTAATGCAGCTAAAAGTGGTAAAAAACCAGTTCCGCCAGAACTTCCAGCTACTGTAGTTCAAGAATTATTGAATAGATACTCTTATGTTTACAGGAAAATAGCAAAACTTTGATCTATTTGCTCCATAATTCTATATAATTATATGCGTGCGAAAGCTTTATTCTACTCTTACCCTTAGCAGTCCCTTTGCTTCTGAACAGGCTAGGGCGTTTATGAGGTCCCTTGGAATATCAGCTGCCGATTTGTCACATGATATAATCAGTGTCCTAGAATCAACATAAGTTGATTTTCTCAACACTATATCGTGCTTGTGTGTAATTTCTAAACTGTCACTACCCAATCCAACCAAATCAAACTGATAAGGTTCTACAATAATTTGCATTTTTACGACATTCCCTCTAGTTTTCAATCTCCTTTTTAACTCAAAATCCAAATCATCACATGCTTTGTTGGCTGAAACTCCAACAATACAATCACCTTTCTTAGTCAGATTGGGATCCTTTGTTATTTCAATTGTTTTTGGATGAAGCGAAAGAATATTTTGATGACCTTGAAATTGTATTTCTTCCTCCAAAGATAGGTTCATGTTTTAAAAAATTGATTAATAATTTAAAGTATGATACTAAGGTAAACTTAAATTAAAGAATGCAAACAAGTTAGAGCTGATTTGTTACCTGCAGCAGCTGGTTATGATAGAGCGATAACTGTATTTTCGCCAGACGGTAGACTATACCAAGTAGAGTACGCTATTGAGACTGTAAGGAGAGGAACATTAGCTGTTGGAATCAAAAGCAAGGATGGAGTTGTATTGGCAGTAGAAGAAAAGGCTAGGAAATTGCAAGTTTCTGATGTTACTCAAAAAATATTTCAAATAGATGATCACATAGGTGTTGCAGCAGCTGGATATATTCCTGACGCAAGAACTCAAGTCGATCATGCGAGATTTTTTGCTCAGAGTAATAGACTCATTTACGATGAACCTGTGGATGTAGAAGGTGTTGCAAAAAATCTTGCAGATATGGCCCAACAATTTACGCAGTATGCGGGTGTGAGGCCCTATGGTGTTGCATTAATCCTTGCAGGAGTTGATAAGAACGGTGCTTCACTTTATCAGACTGATCCTAGTGGAACTTACATTGGATATGACGCAGTCGCAATTGGAAACGGTAGTGATCAAGTAAATGAATTCTTGGAAAAAAATTACCATACTGGCATAAGCATGGAAGACGCAAGTAGTCTAGCATTAGAATCAATTTATTTGGTAAGCGAAGAGAAAACTGGTACAAGACATATCAAAATGGCTCAAATTGATATTGGAACAAAGACAATGAAAAGAGTTGAAAACAATGACATTGAAAACTATGCAACAAAATCGAAAGAAAATACTAGCAAGAGAAACCCACAATAATTCTTATTCTTTATTCCCAAAATTATAGTAATATTAATTTAAATATTCAAGAATTATTCTGAATTTTTGTGACAATTAAACCTGGCTCACCTGTTCCGGAATTGAAAGTAACCGAGTGGGTTCAAGGTGGACCTATTAGTCTGAAAGATTATCTAGGTAATGTCGTTGTGGTAGAAGTGTTCCAAGTAAATTGCCCAGGATGTTTTATCTACGGGATACCTGAAGCAATAGAGACATATCACAAGTATAGGAACAAAGGAGTTGTAGTTTTGGGGCTTGCTACCGCATTTGAGGATTTTGACAAGAATACTATTGAAAATCTAAGACTTTTATTGACTGAAAACAGGGTTATAGGCGAAACTCTCACGACACTTACATATCAGAGTAAGTTACTAAATGAAGGAAAGTTGTCTTACAATATACCCTTCCCTGTGGGAATGGATAAGCTTGAAAAAGAAAAATTGCCAATTGAAGACAAAAGAATTATGGAATTTGTTAATGCAAATATTCTTGATTTTGATTTGTATCATCAAAAGGATAAGGAACAAATTATATCACGTGTTAAATCATATCTGGAGTCAAAACCATACAGTCCGCTTACTTTTGAAGAATATTCATTAAGAGGCACACCATCAACAATATTCATCGACAGAAAAGGTATTCTACGCGAAACGACTTTTGGATCTAATGGTATAATGGCCAGTACTGTAGAAAAATTATTATCAGAATAGATAATCTACAAAATACTTTGATTAACCTCTGGGTCGCGCTTCCTGATTCATGTTTGATAGAATCTCAAACAATCCTAGAGAAAAGTTACAAAATTTCACAAATTTCCCGTGCTTGTTCGATATTCCGCGTTAAAAAAATTTTTATTTATCATGACAAGAGCACAAAGGTAGAAAAAATCGACAAAAAAATAGCAAAAATAATACTCGAGTATCTTGATACACCTCCGTATCTTAGGAAAAAAATTTATCCTAAAATGTGGATTTTGAAACATGCCGGAATTTTACCCCCTATCAAGTCTCCACATCACAAAACTCTGATAGATATAAAGAATATTAAAAATAACGAGATTCGGTTTGGAATTGTAACAAAGCAAAACGATTCGTTGTATGTGGACGTAGGACTTCAGAAACTTATAAAGTATAAAGGAACGCAAATAGGAAAAAAAGTTTTAGTAAAGATTTCAAATAACGGAGAACTATCTGCGGAGGACAGTGTAAAAGAGGAGCTTGAAGGTTATTGGGGATATGATGTTCAATTTGCAGAGTCACTATCATCATTGCTAGGAAATACGAATTGCGAAATATTAATGACTTCTATTGAAGGACTACAATTTACAAAACATGTGGATGAATTAATAGACAAACTGAAATTGTCAAAAAACCTGCTCGTGGTATTTGGTGGCCCCAAGTTTGGTTTAAGGAAAATAATGGAATACGAAAACAAAAAAATTTCAGAGCGTCATTATTTTCTAAACATGTTTCCGGAGCAGGGTACTCAGACTGTAAGGCTAGAAGAGGCAATTTTAGGCACTTTGTCAATAGTTAACAACTACTTGCATACTTGATTCGATAAGAGTTAAAAAAATCATTAGATTTTTTTGAGTAGAGAATTCAAATGGAGTTAATACTGTATTAAAGTTATTAATTTATTAAAGGGAAAACAAAGATTGGAATAGTCATGGGCCATCGAAAATATAGTGCACCTAGACGTGGTAGTATGGCTTTCTATCCGAGAGTCCGTGCACGAAGCCTCGAATCTAGGGTTAGGACTTGGTCTGATCCTAAATTAGAGAAATCATCATTATTGGGTTTTGCCGGATATAAGGTTACCAATTTAAATGTACTATCTGTTGACGATAGAGAAAAGACTCCAAATTATGGCAAGAATATTATGAATTCATCTACGTTAATAGCTACCCCACCATTAAAAATAATTGGGATAAGAGCATATGGAGAAACAGCATATGGAAAAAATGTAATTTTTGATGTTTTTGCAAAGGACAATGACAAGTATCTTTCAAGAAAAGCACCCTTCAAGTACGAGGAAGGAAAATTAGACGAAATTAATGCACATGTTGATAAAATCAAACATGTAGTTGCAATCGTATCATCTTACCCCGCAACTGCTTCCTTAGCACAAAAGAAACCCTTTGTGTGGGAAATACCCATAGGAGGAAAAGATACAAAATCAAAGCTTGATTATGTGGCGAACAATTTTGGAAAACAGATGAACATTAAAGATGTCTTTGAAACTGGGCAATTTATTGATATTTCGGGCATAACAAGAGGAAAGGGAATTGAGGGCCCGATTACTAGATTTGGTGTAAAAAGAAAACAGCATAAATCTAGAAAAAGTGTTAGAGCCCTTGGAACATTAGGACCAATCTCTCCTGCAGTAGTTACATATACAGTTCCAAGGCAAGGACAACGAGGATTTCATCAAAGGACTGAATATAATAAGAGAATTTTGATAATTTCAAATTCAGAAAAGGAGACGGATTTTAAAATTAATCCAAAGGGTGGATTTGAACATTATGGCTTGGTAAAAAATGACTACATTATAGTCAAAGGCTCAATTCCCGGAGTACCAAAAAGACTAGTCAAAATGAGATTTCCAATTCGAACTACAAGTAAGAAAGTATTAGAGCCTAAGGTTTTGGAGGTATTGGTAAAATGAAAATCAAACTTAAAGATATTCGCGGAAATGAAATGGAAACTGTTGAACTTCCAGCAGTTTTCAATACGCCGTTTAGACCTGACATTATAAAGAAAGTCTATGTTAATGTGCTCTCAACCAAATTCCAGCCTCAAGGCAGATACCCTGCTGCTGGTGAAATTGTTAGTGCAGAATCTCGTAATACGGGTTTGGGAATTGCAAGAATTGCAAGAGCGCGTGGTGAAGGATTTCCTCGTGCTGGCCAAGCTGCTGGAGTTGCGGGTGTCAGGGCTGGAAGAATTGCACATCCTCCAGTATCATGGAAAAATAATCATAAGAAAATTAACAAAAAAGAAAAACATCTCGGATTCTGTTCTGCAATTGCAGCAACGTCAAAAAAGGATATCGTTGAAAAACGCGGACATAATGTGGGAAAGATTTTGGAGTTTCCAATTGTTGTTTCAGATGAGATGGAGAAGATAACAAAGACAGCAGAATTAAAAAAAGCATTAATGTCATTAGGATTGGAAGACGATCTCAAAAGGTCCACGAGTATAGTTAGGGTGCCATCAGGTAAGTCACGATTACGCGGGAGAAAAAAACACTCTGCTTTGAGCTGTCTCATAGTTGTTTCTAAGAATTCTCCAATCTCTAAATTGAAAAAATCTTTACCTGGAGTTAATGTTGTCTCCGTTGAAAACTTGAGTATTATGGATCTAGTACCTGGAACAAGGCCCGTTAGATTGACAGTCTATACAAAAAATGCAATCAACTCCATGAATAAAATAAATACGGTTTGGTCAAAAATACAGAGTGTGGTTGAACAATAATGAGTAAAGAGTCAGATAAAAATATCAATTCAGTCATTCTAAGACCCTATATCACAGAAAAGACCTTTAATTTAATAGAAAAAGAAAACAAATTAACTTTTATTGTTTCCGATGACGCAAGCAAAAAGGATGTTAACGAGGCAATAAGAACAATGTACGAAGGTAATGTTAAAGAAATCAATATTTTCAGGACAATTCAAGGAAAAAAAGCAATTGTAAAATTTACAAAAAATGATGAAGCACGAGAGCTTGCAACAAAGCTAGGATTGGTATAAGAATTGAATCTAGTTAAATTTAAAAGGAGTATTTTGGAGTTGATAATCTTAGTTGGTTCGTGAATTTAGATTTAGAGGTTATAATGTAGATCAATTAAAGAATTTATCTATAGAATCACTTCTTCCATTATTAAATGCCCGACAAAGGCGATCGTTAGACAAAAGAGTGGGGAAGTATATGAATGATCAAAAAAGAAAACTTCGTGAAAGAATAAAAACAATCAGGGAAGGTTCAACTAATGAAACTTTGAGGACTCACGTCAGAGATATGATAATTCTTCCCGACATGGTGGACATTACAATTAATGTTCATAATGGCAAAGACTTTACACCGATTACCATAAAACCAGAGATGATTGGGCACTACTTGGGTGAATATGCAATTACGAACAAGAGAGTTCAACACGGGGCACCAGGAGTAGGAGCCTCCAGATCAAGTCTTTATGTTCCACTAAAGTGATATATTATGCCAACATATTCTTACTCATTTTCTCAGTTTGACAAAAATAAACATGTTAGAGCGGCATTGAGAGAAACCGATATTTCACATAAGCATGCAAGAGAAATCGGTCTGGCAATAAAGGGATTATCGATAGAAAGGGCTCGGAACCTTTTGGATGATGTTATTGAAAAAAAGATCGCCATTCCTTATAGAAGATATCACAATGAAGTAGCCCATCGATCAAATATCAGAGATGGATTTTTTTCGGGTAGATTTCCAAAGAAAGCGTCAAAGGAATTTTTGAGACTTTTAGACAATTTGGAATCGAATGCAGAATACAAAGGTATGGATTTAGATAGGTTAGAAATAATATCCTGTGTAATTCATAAAGGAACAAAACTTGAACGATTTATTCCTAGAGCTATGGGAAGATCAAGTCCTAAAATTGACACTTTAACGCATGTAGAAATTGTTGCTAAAGAGGGGAAAGTTTATTGAGCGCTATAAAAAATGTAATGAAAAATAATTTTAGAAATATGGAGCTCGATGAATATTTAAGGTCATCATTGAGTGAAGCAGGGTACGGAGGAGCTGAAGTTCAAAAAACTCCAATAGGCACTAAAATTACGTTATTTGTAATAAGACCAGGTCTTGTCATTGGAAGAAAAGGCAGTGGGATAAGGGATTTGACCAGTAGATTGGAACAACAATTCAACTTGGAGAATGCACAAGTTTCTGTAACCGAAGTTACAAAGCCTGAATTAAATCCGCATATTATGGCAAACAGGATAGCTCAGCTGATTGAAAGAGGTACCGCCTTTCGAAGAGCTTCATTATGGACAATAAATACTATCATGGGTGCTGGTGCAATGGGTGTGGAAATTACAATTTCTGGTAAACTTCGAGGTGAACGTGCTCATTTTGAAAAGCATTCTGCAGGAATCATCCCAAAGAGTGGAAAAATTGCAGATGAAGTTGTAAGGAATAGCACAAACAGCATTTTAACAAAAATGGGATTAGTAGGAATAAAACTTAAGATTTCATTGCGAGAAGAAATTCATCATGATTTTGATTTGATGCTCGAAAAAGAAACAAAAAATGAAAATGAAATTGAAAACAAGGATATTCAACCTGAGTCTGATATCAAGACAGAAAGCGTTCAATCTGATTCGGATATCAAGACAGAAAGCGTTCAATCTGATTCGGATATCAAGACAGAAAGTAAAGATATTATTAACAGTGAAGTTAAGGAAATAGCCGTAAATAAAAGTGAGACTTGATGAGCAGACTTAAATTAAAAACTTTAAGAGAATTTAATGACACTGACCTAGACTCAAAACTTTCTGAAATTAGAGCTGATTTGTTAAAATTGAGAATTGAAAATTCAAAAGGTACACTTAAGAAAGAAACTGGAAATATAAAATGGAAGAGAAGAGATGTCGCCAGAATACTTTCTATATTGAAGGAAAGGGAACTTGCTAAATGACTAATAGAGATTATATGTTACAATTCGAATTCATAGGTCGAAATGCAGAAATCGAATATGGTTCATCAAATAATCAAAAAAAAATTAATGGCAAAATTATCTTTGAAACTAAAAATACGATATCGTTAAGCAATGATTCCAAGTTGTATGTTATTCCAAAAAAATCAATACGTAGGTTAGGACTGATTTTTCAAGATGAGATTTGTTTCATGAATGGTTCTATGTTAATAGGTAGACCGGAAGATCGTTTACTAAAATAATGGTTTGATAGAGTATGAGTAAAAATATTGGAGTAACAGTTTCGCAACCAAAAAGAAATTGCGATGATGAGTTGTGTCCTTTTCATGGTAAACTATCCATAAGAGGAAAAATATTGACCGGAACGACGGTAAGTGTCAAAGCGCATAAAATGATAGTAGTTGCACGTGAATATCCAAGACCGGTTAGAAAGTATAAGAGGTATGAGAGAAGCAGTTCAAAGGTTCATGCATTTCTACCTTCTTGTCTTGATGTAAAAGAAGGAGACGAAGTAAGGATTGCAGAGTGTAAGCCGATATCAAAAACAATATCATTTGTAACTGTGGAGGTACTCAATAGTGACGTCTAAAAGTCGTGCAGTATCCGCAAAAGGGGTAGAAGAGTTTAAGCCCTATATTACCAGGGCATTGCCCATATCTGCTAATTTAGTTTGTGCCGACAATACAGGAGCCAAAATATTAAGGATTGCTCAAGTCACGCGTATCAAGGGTAGACATTCAAGAATGCCATCTGCTGCGGTAGGAGACTTTGTTAATGTTACTGTGAAAAAGGGAGCGGCAGAATTAAGAAAACAAATGTTTGGAGCTGTAATAATCAGACAAAAATACGCTATTAGGAGACTAAATGGTGTTCGATTATCATTTGAGGACAATGCAGCGGTACTGGTTACGCCTGAAGGAGAAATAAAGGGGACTGATATAAAAGGACCAGTTGCTGCTGAGGCAGCTGAAAAGTGGCCAAGAATAGCGAATCTTGCGTCTTTGATAATATGAGGAGAGATAGATGTTTTATAAATTGATTTCAAAACATGCAAGAGAAAAATTTTTGGGTGCTAATGTTTCGGAAAGCCAGAGAGAACAGCATAAAAAGAGAAGTGTCAGGGTAATCAAGGGCGATACTGTTAGAATCGTAAGAGGAGAATATGCTGGAATTGAGGGAAAAGTTGAAAAGGTAAATACAGAAAGGTCAACATTATCTATTGAAGGTGTACAGAGAGAAAAAATACGCGGAGGCAATGTTAAGGTACAAATCCACGCTTCAAATGTTCAAATTATTACGTTAAATACTGAGGATGATTATCGTATGAAATCTAAAGAAAAAGAAAAAGAAAAAGTGAACGAAAAGAAAGAGAAATTAAAAAAAGGCAAAGAAATAAAAAAAGAACCTACAAAGAAAAAGGAATTGGTTAAAGTGGGATCAACTTAATTATGGCAAAAAAAGGCGGCGATAAGAGATTAAAAAGACAGGTAGCTCCACGCTTTTGGAAAATTAATAGAAAAAGTTCAAGATTTATACTTAACACAATGCCAGGTCCACATACAAGAAAATTTTCTTATCCTATTGGTGTGGTGTTGCGCGATCTTTTACATTTATGTTCTAATATACGCGAAGTAAAAAGATCTTTAAATAAAGGTCTCATAAGCGTAGACGGTGAAATGATTCGACGTCCAAATTTTCCGGTCGGATTAATGGATACTGTAGAAATAAAACCTTCAAATGAATTTTACAGATTCGTACCTTCAAATGGAATTCCACTTTCTGCAATAAAAATAAAATCAGATGAAAAAAATTTAAAGTTGGAAAAGATAAAATCTAAGGTCACATCAAAGAAAAATCAATATCAATATGGTCTTCATGACGGAAGAACATTTCTAAGCGAAGAGTCTTATAGTGTCAATGATACATGTTTGATTGAATTACCATCATTTGGAATCAAAAATTATGTACAACTGAAAGAAGGATGCAGTGTTATTGTTACTAGAGGAGAAAACGCTGGCAATATTGGGAAGGTTGAAGAAATTAAAACTGGATCGTTTTCATTGCCAAAACGCGTACTGGTTTCTATGGGTGAGAAAACTGTAGAATTACCTATTGATATTGTCATGGCAATTGGTTTTGATTCGTCATTAATTCAGGTGAGCAAGTAGAATGAGTATGGCAAGCAATATGAAACAAATTAGTTTGGAAAAGGTGGTGATAAACATTGGAGTCGGAAAGTCTGGAGAACCGTTAGAAAGAGCAAAGAATGCATTAGAAGAATTAACCTCAAGAAAACCTACTCAATGTAGCGCAAAAAATAATGTAAGGGATTTTGGAATCCACAAAGGCGAACCAATAGGTGCAAAAGTTACACTAAGGAACACTGAGGCACTGGAGTTTACCAAAAGAATAATAGAATCAAAGAGCAATAAATTGCAAAAGTCTTCCTTTGATAATTATGGAAATATTTCCATAGGAATCCGTGAACACATTGATATTCCTGGAGCAAAGTATAATCCCGACATTGGAATATTTGGTATGAACGTCTGTATATCTTTGTCAAGACCAGGTTATAGGATACTTAACAAGAGCAACCCTAGAAAGTTAGGCAAAAAACATAGAATTTCAAAATATGAAGCTATTGAATTTTTTGAAAATTTGGGGGTTGAGATGGTTTAATGCCAAAACCGAGAGAATATGAAGTCACAGGTAGGAAACAACGCATACATGGAAAGGGGACACGCTGGTGCAAGAGATGTGGATGCTATTCTGGGCTTATACAGGCCTATGACATAATGCTCTGTAGACAATGTTTTAGGGAAGTAGCAATAAAATTAGGCTTTAGGAAATATGAATAGAAAATCTAGTGAATGAGATGCCCGCATTAAATATCCTGTCAAATCTTTTTACGACTTTATATAATAATGAAATTAGAAGAAAAAAAGAATGCATAGTAAGTCCATCTTCAAGGTTTTCCAGTGAGGTACTGCGAGTAATGCAAAAACACAGATATATTGGAGAGTTTGAACAAGTAGATGATTCTAGAGCTGGCAAATTTAAAATACAATTGTTGGCAAAAATAAACAAATGTGGAATAATTACTCCAAAATTTAGTGTCAAGAAGAATGAGTACTTGAATTGGGAGAGACAATTTCTTCCGGCTTATAATATGGGAATCCTAATTGTTTCAACAAGTAAAGGTGTCCTGACTCATCATGAGGCGCAGGAAATGGGAATTGGCGGAGTACTGGTTGGGTATGTCTACTAAAGAAAATATCTCAACATTAGAAATACCCGAAGGCATTTCTGTATCAATGGTAGATAGAACAATATCAGTACAGGGTAAACTAGGTACGATAAAAAAAGATTTCACAAAACTTCCAGCCATACTAGTTATTGAAAATAATATTGTAAAGATTCAGCCTTATGGCAAGCGAAGGAGAGACTTTGCTATTTCTAAAACTGCAAGGAGTATTATCACGAACATGATAAAAGGAGTCCAAAATGGGTACAAGTATAAGATGAAAATAGTGTTTGCTCACTTTCCGATAACGGTCAAAGTGAAAGATGGCAAAGTGTATGTAGAGAACTTCTTCGGAGAAAGAAAGGCAAGAATTTCAAAAATAGTTGGGGATTCTACAAAAGTAACAGTTGAGGGTGACGACGTTGTAATTTCAGGGCCTCACCTTGAAGATGTATCTCAGACGGCTGCCAATATCGAGCTATCGACAAGAGTTAAAAACAAGGATCAGCGAGTTTTTCTTGATGGAATATATGTATATTCCAGAGAATAGGCGACACAAAACTGCACGTACAGCAAAAATTTTGGAATGACTTTTATATAGAATATTTGCGCAAGTGAGCAGTAACAGTGATAACAGTGATCCTTGCTGGCGGATTGGGAAAAAGACTCAGACCTCTAACGACTGATAGGCCAAAACCTATGATCGAAATTAAAGATACTCCCATTATTGAATGGCAAGTTAATTGGCTAAAAAAATTTGGAATAACAGATATTATAATACTTGTAGGACATCTCAAGGAGAAAATAAAACACCATCTTGCTGACGGTAAGAAATTTGGAGTTAACATAAGCTACATAGAAGAACATATACCACTTGGAACAGGAGGCGCCCTAAAGAACGCAAAAGATAAGATAATTCAAAATGGAAATAGAAATAGTGGATTTTTTGTAATTAATGGGGACATTTTGACTGATTTGGATCCATTTACAATATCTGCAAAGGGATCAATGGCATTAGCACTAGTTCCTTTAAAAAGTACGTTTGGTATTGTAGAAACAAAAGGAGATCTTGTGTCTAAATTTGTGGAAAAACCATCTATCAATGATATGTGGGTTAATGCTGGAGTATACTACTTTTCGAATGAGATTTTTGACTATCTTCCAGATAAAGGAAATATTGAGACCATCACTTTACCACTTTTGGTAGAGAAACAAAAATTAATGGCAAAAAAGTTCTCAAATAATTATTGGCGATCTATAGATTCTCATAAGGATGTCGAAGAAGCGCCAAGAGAAATAGAACATATATTTAGAAAATGACAGATCGGCGGGCTAAAATTGGTTATAATCCAAGTAGCTTATTTATTGCTCAAGATATTTTGAAGTTTGGCAAGTTGCTTGATACCATCCCTAATGTTGATTCGATATGGATCCCTGAATCCTGGGGACGCGAAGCTTTTGTCATGCTTGGTGCAATATCTACTTTAACTCGAAGAATAAAACTTGGAACTTCAATTGTAAGCATTTTTTCCAGATCACCTGCGACTGCCGCAATGGCGGCCTCAACTTTAGACAATATTTCTTCAAATCGTGCAATAATTGGTCTCGGGGCAAGTACTCCGACCCTAGCTGAAAATTGGCATGGAATCAAGTTTGAACATCCATTACAGCGCATGAAAGAATATGTAACTTGTTTTAACATTATCGCCAGCGGAGAAAAGATAGACTATAATGGAAAATTTTTCAAGTTGAAAAATATGAAGATAATGTATCAATCTTCAAGAAAGAAGATCCCTGTTTTCCTTGGCGCAGTAAATTCAGGAATGATTAAACTTGCAACAGAAATAGCTGATGGTACAATACTATACCTTCGTCCATTTAATGAGCTAGGAAATACGATAAAACTTATCAAATCATTAACATCAAAAAAACCCAAAGGTTTTGAGATTTGTTCTGTTTTTATTACTGCTGTCTCAAATAAATATCCTGATTTAGCCCGTGAGAGGGTTGCAAAAACATTAGCGTTTTATGTCGCGGTAGGTAACTATTATAACGAATTTTTATCATCGCATGGTTATGAAAATGAAGTTAAGCAAATAACAATTGAGTACCAAAAACATGGAGTTCAAAATATCGCAAAACTAGTAACAGATTCCATGCTTGATTCATTATCTATCTATGGCACTGTTGATGATTGCATTAAATCTCTGAAACGGTTCCTTACCTGCGGAATCTCACTCCCAATACTACAGGTTAACCCGGTCAAAGATAGCGAGCAGTCAATAAAAGATTCTCTTGTTTTGGCAGAAATTGTCTAGAATAGCAATAGTTGATCAGTCCACTTCAGAATTTACTAAAGACACTTCATTATCGGTTCCAGAGTTGGCCTGTGATCCCTGCAGAAAGATATTAGAACATCATAAAGATTGTTCAATTGAAATTGATGCACTAATTCTATCCACAACTTCTGACATCCAATATGGTTCAACAATTATTTCAGAGTACCTGGGAATCAAGCCGACAATTTCTCAAAGATTAGATAATTTATGTAATTCTGGTACTAATGCAATTGTTTCTGGATACTCATTGATAAAATCGGGCTTATGCAAGACTGTCTTGGTTGTTGGCGCTGATATAAGGGAAACTAAAGGAACCCAATTAGTATGGGATATTTCCAGAGGTGGTTTTACAGCTCCCATTTACTGGGCTTCACTATTTGCCAAAATGCACATGCGAAAGTACGGTACTACTGAAGAACAAATGGCTTCTGTTGCAGTAAAGAATCGAAAAAATGCCTGCCTAAATCAAAATGCACTTTTTAGGAAAAAGATATCAATTAATGATGTCATGAGTTCCAAAAAACTGGTCGGACCTATCAAGACATTAGATTGTTCATATATCTGCAATGGCGCATCGGCGATTTTACTTACTGCTGAAAATGAGGCCAAAAATTATACAGATCGCCCAGTATGGATTGAAGGAATTGGAAGTTCAACTGAAGCTGCAAGTTTTAGCAGCGTTAGTTCGGATCTCTCATCCATACAATCAACAAAAAAGGCATCAAATATGGCATATTCAATGACAAAGATTGAGCCCAAACAGATAGACATTGTGGAACTTCATGATGCGTTTACGATCATGGAAATTCTGGCTTATGAAGATCTAGGTTTTTGCGAAAAAGGCAAAGGAGGAAAGTTTGTTTCACAAAATAACATATCGATTAATCCTCGTGGAGGATTAATAGGTACCGGTCATCCGCTTGGTGCCACCGGTGTGGCTCAAACTGTGGAAATCTGTGAACAATTAAAAGGAATAGCTGGAAAAAGACAGATCAAAGGTTGCAAGAGGGGATTGGTGCATAATATGTCTGCGGCAGGGTCCTCTTCTTTAGTTCTTATTCTTTCGTGAAAAACTAAAGGCGAGATCAATTACCAATATTAAAGTACGTTAAAGTATATGATTGGCGATCAGGAAATTGTATTGAACTAACGAATATATTCAAATTAACATCGACCGTTTGATTGGAACCTAAAGTTTTAGATTTTGGACAAATGTGACTGCCAAGTCAATTGTAATTCGGTATTGATCACTTTAAGTATGGTAACCCTTTTAGAATTACATGAAAGAATTCCTTGATTTCTTGAGAAAGGGAAAATTCAGAGTACCAACATGTAATAATTGTAATGCAAAGATATGGCCACCTTCAAATATCTGTAAAGAGTGTTTCTCAAGAGAAATCAGAATGTCAAAATTAGATCCAGAAGGTCAATTGATCGAATTTTCAGAATCATTTATTGATAAGAATAAAAATTTAGGATTGGTTGAAATTTCAGGAATCAGAGTTATTGGTATCATAAATGATGGAAATGTGAATCAAGGTAGCATTGTCAAGTTGAGCAAATGTGGACTTGATATAAATAATTCACCCTATTATGAATTCACACCTACTTGACGCTGGCACTAAAGGATTTAATTATTCAAATAACATAAGGAAAATTAGCAAAATGTCGTACGATAGATTTGTTGACGATAGACTCCTCACGAGTAGAGACGTACTTAACAAGAAGCAGATTAAGATGAAACTTATTGATATTGATGAATCTGCTAGGGATTTTTCACAGAGATTCGGTAATAGAATATTGGTTAGAAAGGTCTTGTTGACAATAAAACAAACTGACACTGAGGAGATCGAGGAGAAAGAATTAGATGTTGAAGAATTAGAGAAAAGAGTTATGAAAGAAAGGCTATTTTCTTCCTCAAATAGATGGATTTCAAAACATGAAATCAAGAATGGATATATCGTGGCTTCCAAACATCTAGATCTATTAGCTAGTGCAATAGCCTTGGATATTATACAATTTTGAAAATTAAACTTATTTTTCTATTGGATAAATCGTTGGAACAATTTTGTGCCATTTGATCATTAATTAACATATTGCAGAATTTGAATTATGCAATATTGTTTTGATATGCAAACTAGGAACATAAATTATTATACTAAATAACACGTGTTGCTTTATTAATATCGATATCAAAAAAAGCGCCGCTGATCAGACTTGAACTGATGGCCCACTGGTTAACAGCCAGTTAAGCTCCAAAGAAACTAGTCTTTGAATTTGCTCTACCATGCTGAGCTACAGCGGCGCATATTTTACAGAAATTATTACTTCAAATAAATGTTATGTTATTGTGCTACTATATTTACAATGTTTCTAAATTCGAATTTTGAAATAAAGAGTTTTGTTTGCAAAAACTATTTTTTTCTGGTAATGAATACTTTTACAATGCCCAATGCAACCAGTAAAATTCCTAGTCCTGTGGTCCCATATACTGTAGAACTTTTACTTCCATCGTCATGAACCATGCCTTGGGCAGCCAAACCAACCATTCCAGCTATGATCAATCCGCCGTTAATAATGAGGAGTACAACTACCAAGGTAGATCTCTCTTTCATCGAAATTGCAAAAGCAATTATCGACAAAATTACTGCACCTCCACCTAAACCTCCACCCCTAATTGCTTCATTCAATTGTAGAAATCCACTCTTCCCATCATTAGAAGCCATTTTTGATGATATGACGTCTGCCCCATAGATTATTAGTAAAGCAAGAGAAATGAACAACAAGATAATGGAAATTTTTGTCCTCATTACCTAGTTGATAGATTCAAATTATTAATAAACTTATTTTGATGGTGAGTTCTTTCAGGTTCACGGGCCTGATTTGCAAGTTGGATGAACATAATCTAACGGGCAAGAAAATTCTGGATACGGACTTCTGTAAAATCGAATATTTCTCAGGATTTGACGCAGGAAAATATTGAAATTTTTAGTCGTGTTTTTCCATAACAGTCAAAAAAGAATTTCAGTACATACTAAGAAAGTAATCAGGCTAATGTACAAATAATGCAATACTAAACTATTTCTATTGAATAGTAATAATCTTGACAAGAAATATGTCTGGCATCCATACACTCAGATGAAATTATGGAACAATTTAGAAAATATTGTAATAAAGTCAGGTAAAGGATTTAGTTTAATCGACAGCAAAGGAAGAAGGTATCTTGATGGCATTAGTAACATGTGGTGTAATGTGTGGGGACATGATAGGACTGAAATAATTGATGCCATGAAGCAACAACTAGATATTCTTCCTCATTCCTCGCTATTTGGTCTTGTCAATGGTCCGTCCGTGAATTTGGCAGGACGTTTGACAAGTATTGCTAAAGGAATGAGTAAGGTTTTTTTTACAGATAATGGGTCAACTGCAATTGAAGCAGCACTAAAAATTGCAACACAGTACTGGAATAATGTAGGGAAAACACAGAAAAAAAAATTCATTTGTTTAAAGAATGGTTATCATGGCGATACTATAGGCTGTATGTCTGTGGGATATGTTGATGGTTACTTTTCCCCATACAAATCGCTCTTGGTCAAAACAATAAAAGTAGACTCGCCTACAATAAGACATGAGAAATTTGGACGTCAATGCTTTGAACAATATATCGAAAAAATTGATAAAATTCTAAAAAAACTATCGTCAAAGATATCAGGTTTTGTTATGGAAAGTGGAGCCCAAATTGCAGGAGGAGTTAATATCTATCCGAATAATTTTCAAAAGGAGATTAGTAAACTTTGCAAAAAATATGACATACTTTTGATATTGGATGAAATTGCTACTGGTTTTGGAAGGCTTGGAAATATGATAGAATATGAGGCTCAAGATTCTGAACCGGACATGGTGTGCTTTGCAAAAGCATTAACTGGAGGATATTTCCCATTGGCAGTAACACTAACAACAAGTCACATTTTCAAAGAATTTCTAGGAGAATATTGGGACAAAAAGCAACTCTTTCACGGTCACACTTTTACTGGACATCCTGTTGGATGTATTGCAGCATTGACTAACTTAGACCTATATCAGAAACTGGACCTTATCAAGAAAATAAGGCATAATGCATCAGTTCTGAATCGTCTTTTGGAAAAATTTGCAGAATTTGATATTTGTTACGATATTAGACAAAAGGGGCTACTTTGCGGAATCGACCTAAGAAAAGGTAGAGACCCTATTAGGATGATAGATAATGTTCCAATAGGACAATATATTGCAGGGGAATCGTTGAAAGAAGGAGTATACCTTAGAACTCTTGGAAATATTATTACCATAATTCCGCCACTGGCAATCGGACAGGATGATCTTAAAAAGATAGTTGATGTGGAGTTCGGAATTGTAGATAAAATACAGAAAAAATTAAATCGTTTTAGTAAAGATAAGTTTGTCTAAATCATACGAATGTGGTTATACAGAGTCGCTTTGGATATTCCCAGGTTTTTGGCAATTTTATTTCTTGGTATGTTCTGAGATAACATTTTGATTAATGTATCTTTATCAAGAATTTTTTTCGGACGGCCAATATTTTTGCCAGAAATTTTTGCCCTTACCATTCCGTCTTTTGTTCGTTGAATCAACATTTCTCTTTCTCTTTCTGCCACCCATGTTAATATTCCAATCATCAATTTTCTAACACTTGGGTCAGTGGTTTGAAGAAAAAGCTCTTTTGGCGAACAAGATACCAAAGGGGAAAATTCTTCAATTGATTTTATCGCGTCAAGTGTTTCCCAAAATGTTCTGCCTACCCTTGATAGTTCATAAACTAGTACAGAATCAACTTTATCTGTTCTGACTAGATCCATCATCTCACTAAATGCAGGTCTATTCACTGCAGGAATTTTTCCACTTACTGCAGAATCTTCGAAAAAATCAAGAATTTTATAGTCATTATCTCCTGCCCATTTTTCTATTACAACTTTCTGGTTTAGTACTGTCTGCTCATCAGTACTAACTCGTAAATATCCAAACGAATATTTCATTTACATATATTTTTCTGAAATGTTGATAATCCTGTGGGTCAAAAAAGATACATACAGTCGAAAAAAGGTATCACATTTTTTGCACTAAATAAAAGTAAAAAAATGCATGTTATTTTATATTGTCTAAAAACGGGTCCTTTTTTAGACGATTACAAATACAATGAAAAATGACGATTTTCGTATCTTATTTGATTTTTAATTGCTAGGAAATATCTATTAGTTTTTTGACTTTTTGACTGTTTTATCTATGGTAATACATTGAAAAACACTGATTTATACTAGTATTTTGATAGTCGTCGGCGATAATTGTAATGATGGAATGTTTGGATATCAAGCGGCAGTGAATATGAACAAGGATACGTAATTATCTCTAAAAGTTAATTCTAGTTTTTTTCATTTAATAACACAAAAGACAGTTAATTTAATATGTTCAATTTTAATCTGTAAATTTGAATCTAGATCCTTAATTATGAAATTTTCTTGGTTAGCTAATTAAAGATTAATTATGGGTTCCCGCGAAGAATTAATAATGCAAGAGTTCGAATTTATAGAATCTTGTTTGAAGAAGGTAATTAATGGAGATACTATCTCCTTCGAAGAGGCAGAAAAATTAATTTCGACTCAAAATGTGATCAAACTTGCAGACTCTGCTAATTTTATTACTAAAAAATTTAATGATGAGAATGTCGACGTTGAATCTCTAATAAACGCCAAATCAGGTAATTGTCCAGAAGATTGTTCTTTTTGTGCGCAATCCACCTTTTATGAAACCGGGATAACAAAATATCCGCTCTTACCTGATGAAACAATTGTTGAAAAAGCCATGGAAGCCCAATTGAATGGCGCAAATAGTTTCTGCCTTGTCTGTGCATATAGAGAACCCTCAGAAAACGATTTTAAAAAAATTTGCAGAATAATACAAAAATTAAGACAACAAGTACGAATAGGCATTAATGTTTCACTTGGTTTTATGACTCAAGAAAGGGCACAAAGACTAAAGTTATTGGGGGTTAAAAGGTATAATCATAATCTAGAAGCAAGTCAAAGTTTCTTTTCAACGATTTGTAAAACACATGATTTTTCTGATAGAATTAATACGGCAAGAATTGTGAAGGAAGCAGGACTTGAACTTTGTTGTGGAGGAATTATTGGAATGGGTGAAACTGCAACACAACGAATAGAATTGGCATTCTCTATTTCATCCCTTGACCCAGACGAAGTTCCAATAAACATCTTAATTCCAAGGAAAGGAACCCCAAAGGAATTAGAAAAGGCTTCGATTCGACCACTTGATATAATTAGGACAATAGCTGCGTGGAGATTTATCATGCCAAAAACCATATTAAAAATTGCAGGGGGAAGAGAAGTTTATTTTACTGATGGGGGTAAACTTGCACTTCAGGCTGGTGCAAATGGAATCATCACCGGTGGGTATCTTACTACAAATGGAAATGAACCGAATGAAGATATCCAAATGATACAGGAAATTGGACTCGATTCAAAAATTCATTAAATCAGATATTAATGAACTGAAAAAAGAAAATCTTTATAGAAGATTAAGAATTGTAGAAAATCAACGTGGATCTATAATAGTTGACAATAGAAAAATAATTAATTTTAATTCCAATGATTATCTTGGATTAGCTTCAGATAAAGAAGTAATAAAGAATACTTTAAAAAAATTTCACGAAATTTCTCAATGCAGTTCCAGGCTCGTTGGAGGAAATAACACAAGCATTTTAAAATTGGAAGAAGGTTTGTCTAAACACAGAAGAACCGAGTCTTCCCTGGTGTATACAACTGGATATTCTGCTGTATTAGGTGTCATAAGCGCCTTGGCAGATCGCAATACAACAATCTTTAGTGATGAGCTAAATCATGCAAGCATTATTGATGGTTGTCGACTGAGTAACGCCAAAGTAAAGATATTTCGTCACAATGATCTGGAACATCTTTTAGAAAAACTAAAGGATACAAAAGGTAAGAATATTCTTGTAACCGAGGGAATTTTTAGCATAGAAGGCGATATGTCAAACTTGAAATCAATCTGCAATTTGGCTAAACAGTTTGGGGTATTTGTTATTGTGGATGATGCTCACGGAGACTTTGTTTTTGGAAAAAATGGTTCTGGTACTCCATCGCAATTAAATGTCAACAATTTGGTTGATATCCACATCAGTAGTCTAAGTAAGGGACTAGGTTGCTTTGGAGGATACGTTGCTTGTTCCAACCTGGTCAGAGAATATCTCATAAACAAATCAAAACAGTTCATATTTACTTCTGCTCTTCCAACTCATCTTTGCATTTCTGCACTTAGCGCAATTGGAATTGCAAAAAATGGAATTTTGCAAAAAAAACTATTTACAAATGTAAAGATGTTCCACAATGGTTTAAGAAAACTAGGATTTGATATAGGAAATACATGCAGTCAAATAATTCCGATACACATTGGTTCAGAATCCATAGCCATTAAATTCGCCACTGCATTGATAAAAAAAGGAATATTTGTCCATCCAATGAGATTTCCTACTGTCAAGAAAGGTGATGCGTTATTGAGAATATCGCTAAGTGCTTCACATAGGAAAGAACATTTGATTTATACGTTAGATGAGCTGGAGCATATGGGCCAGAAATATAAAGTCATATGATTCTTTTAGTAGGATTATTAGCATTTTTTAATTACAAACAGATTAGGAAATTCATACATTTTTCAACTTAGGAAGCAATTAGAACTTAAATTTGAGTTGTTACTATTTTGCAGCCGCTAGTTTATTCAATTTATCATGTAAGATTTGGTAGAATCAAACTTGACTAAACGAGTATTCTTATTATATTGTTTCACAATTCGAATTTAGAAATATTTATTTAATATATAATTAAGATAATTAATAGATGATAGAAAAAGAATTAAAGTTTAGGCTTGTGGCATCGGAACGCCAGTTCAGGGAAATAAAGTATTATTTCTCTCTTCTCCATGCAGATTCAATAGTTTCAGGACTAAAATTTGCCTATAATAGACAAAAAGCTCGTGAAGGCGGATACTTGATGTTAGGAAGAAAAAGTCTTGTAAAAAAGGAAACTAGCATGTTAACAAAAGAACAAGCCAAGTGGAGACTTACAAATTGGAAGTCCATGATAAAGACTTATAGAAATAAGGGTTACAGTTATCCGACTATCAGTAGAATAAAAAAAGATATTAAGTTAATTGCTAAAGGTAGCAACAAAAAATAAGAATTTAGTAAGTTGATGGCTCTGCGTTTTTTTCATCAAGATCGATTGAAGAGAGATCGGGGAATTTCTCTTTCATGCTTTGTTCTACTAGGGTAGTGGCTTCTTCAATGATACTTGTTGATTCCTCGTTCAATACCCTTCCATTATTGACTTCGTGTTTAGGTATTTGTGCAGAATCTGACAATATACCGCCCATAAGATCTGATATCTGAGAAAGCGAATGGTCGGCTTCAGGGACCATTGATGATAATCCCCCTTGTATGTTCTTTATTACAGACATAGCTGGGGTTAACGTGACAACAACATCTCCCAATTCGGTTATGGTGTTTAACCGTAACTGTATTTGCTCTAATGCTAATTTAGCAGAATCAACCATCTTATTCATCTTTCGAATTTGCGAAAGCTCATTTGAAAGTAATTTAGCATATTGTACTTCATGATTTTGGATAGAATGAACTATTCGTTTAAAAATAAGCTGATCCTTTTCTACAATCTTTGCAGAAATACTTTCTAATTTTGAAATTTGAAGTTCTAATCTCTTTTGGGCCTCCTCAATTCTTGGTTTTAAAGGAGGTTGTGACTTTATACTTTCCAAAAGCTTTACTGCCACATTGTCTGATTGGGATTTATTCCACCTATTTTTAAAGGACATTATACATTTCCTCTAAAACCTATTACCTTTTTTGTTTATAAGGTCAAATGTAACCCAGATGAATGTACCTTAAGTTACAAGGTAGCCATTGACATTGATTCTTGTTCACTTTTTAGATCCTTTGTCAAACATATGTAGTAGTTGTTTTACTGCACCATCCATGTCGTCCTCACGTACCTCGGGCGATAATCCATTCTTTAGAAGATTGTTTATCGTGTTGGAAATCTCTGAACTTATCTCATCAAAGCTATCAACATCATTAAACCCTTGTTGATAAAGTCTATTTAGTTTCATGGCATACATTCTGGTTTGGTCATTTATTGTGACTTTGTATACATTATTGTTCACTTTAATTTCTTGATTAGTCATAATGGCTTTCAATGCAAATGACCATGTTCGTGTAAGAAAAAGGTTTTGGTGTTAGATTTTCTAAAGCGATTAATTTATTTAGTATACAAAACTCTGATTTAGACAACTAAAATTATCGAGATCAAAGTAAATTCGTAAATTTTATGAAAATGAAAATAATAGTTAATAAAACTGTGGCCATGCCGAAATGAATGTTCTGGAATTTACTGCACTTGTCTATGATTCACTAAAGACACTCCATCCACTGATGTTCTGTTTTCAATTATCAAAGTTATACTGACAATACGGACTTCAGTTTTTTGGTAACTTCTTCACCCTTAGTGGTGAGTGAATAGTATCTCACTGCCATTGGTCTTGTCTTTGAATAGGTTTTCAAACCATATTCACTAGTGACCAAACCGGACTCTTCTAGTTTAGATAAGTGAAATGAGATTATCTTCCTGTCAATTTTCATCATTTTCTCAAGTTGACTTGCAAATGATTTTTTGGATTCAAGTCGAGTAAGAATTCTTAACCTAGTCGGATGTACCGCTGTGTATATTGTTTTATAGACGTCGTTAACGTTGGCTTTAATGTTTTTTTTGTCCAATTATCCTTAGTATATAATATCCCATGGTTTATTATATGTTTCTTATGATAACATGTTATCACAAATAGAAGCTTATTATGTTATTACCTAATAGTAACCCTTTTATGGATACTACGTATCCGTGTATAAACTGGCGTACAAGTAATAATAAAAATTAACGATACCAATATTGAATACAAATCACAATAATGACAAACAAAATACAGCACATTTTCGCCAAATTATTCTACAATAATACAGGTCATGGTGGGATTTGGACCCACGGCCTAAGGTTTACAAAACCTTCGCTCTAACCGGGCTGAGCTACATGACCGAGTGACAGAATTAAATTTTTTTTGTCGCATAATTAAAACTTTGTTAAATTCTTATTCCGTAGGAAAATGAAATGAATTTGAATACTTAAATTAATAGAATGTAGAAGAATGGCATGGGAAGATATCTCGTTGTCGTTACAATAGAAAATAAAGAACAAGTAGGTGATCCGGAAGGGGAAACAATCAAAAAAGATCTGATTATCAGAAGCGGGTATTCAAACGTTGAATCAGTTAGATCTGCTAAATGCTACAATATAATCATTAATACAAAAACAGAGAATGAAGCCAAAACACAAGTAACCAAACTTTGCGAAGAGTTGAGGATTTATAATCCTATTGTAAGCAATTGTTCAATAGGTCCAATTAGGAAAATGGCCAAGTAATTGAGATAACGAATCAATGGAGGGAGATAGAAATGAAAGTATCATCCAACGCTACATCCTTTCTAAAGGTGTAATGCCAATTAAAGATAGATTCATCTCAAGCATCAAACGTATAGCTTCAACCAAACAAATTCTTGTATTAGAGATATCGGCATTTTTCTCCTTTAATATGGGTAGTTTTTCATAAAATAGATTGAAAATTGTTGCGAGATCATATGCATATTGTGCAATAAGCTTGGGTTCCATGTTTTTAATCGTATCCTCTATTACAATTGAAAATTTAGAAAGATGTTTTATTAAGTGATATTCAATATCGTGTGAAAGATTGATTGCGTTACAGTCAAAAGATTTAATTCGAGATTTCTCTATTAACCGACAGCAGCGGGCATATGCATATTGTAAATATGGTCCAGAATTTCCTTCCAAGCTCAAAGAATCAATCGTGTCAAATTTTATTTCTTTTTCTAAATCATTCTTTATCAAACTGTACCTCATTGCAGATATAGCTATCTCTTCAGAGGTTCCTTCAAGATCAGCTCCAGTAATTTCTGGATTCCGCTTTATAATTTCCTCCTTGGCTTTACTATGTAAAGTATCCAGTACGTAATCAGCATCAACATAAATCCCTTTTCTTCCGGACATTTGCATAGATTTATTATTATTTTCTGCATTTATTCCTAACATGTTTGCTGTTCTACTCGAGAGTAATACAGGACCGTATGCTAGGTGTAAATACTCGTTTGACTTCTCAGTAATTTTATTCAAGACTTCCTTAATTATTTTTTGTAATCTTGTTTGTCTGCTATCTATTACCGTAATAGAATTTTCTGCAGGAAAGAATATTGGATGTGTGTCATTTTCCAAATGATCATTTGTAGTTATCCATAAGTTTGAGTCATCCCACTGGTTGGTAAAAACTTTATATTTAAATGGATCCTGAATTGTGCCAATCTTCAGTAACGCATAAGGTATATCTTTTGCTATATATGTGGCGGTATTATCACTTCTGACTATAATCTTGATTCCTTCGTCAACAGATTCAAAAATCCAGCACCCTATGTTCTTTCCCTCCGTTTCTTTCTTTATTATTCTTTGATCTCGTAATTTTTGAAACGTATTTTTCCATAAATCTGAATTCAAAATGTGCGATTCAAAATTGAGTAAATCGTAGTGAGCCTTAAGTCTCCAACAAGTTTTCAATTGATCATTAAGGACCTTAAGTGTTATTTCAGAGGCGAATGAACTGATCTCAGCATCGCCAGACTCTAATTTTTTTAACAATGTTTTTCTTTTTTCTACAAGTGATGGATCCTTCTCATAAAGTTCATTTACCTTTACATAAATTGCGTTACCACAATATGTATCAAACTTCAAGTCCTTGTCTTCTGGAATTAATGGAAATTTAAGATATAGAAAACCAACTAGAATATCTGCCACTTGTAGCCCAGAATCATCAACATAATTCAAAACGGTAACATTGTGGTTTGTTTTCTTTAGAAGCCTATACAGTGTGTCTCCAATTGCAACGTTTCGCAGGTGCCCCACATGTAATGCTTTGTTAGGATTGACGCTGGTGTGTTCTATTATTACTTTTCTACCATTACCGATATCAAGATAAGAAAAATCGTTTTGTAAAATTTCATTCAAGATTTCCTTTCCTATTAGGTCAAAGTTTGCCTTAAAATTGATATATCCACTCTCATGTGCTACCACAGATTTGACATATGGAGTTGATTCTAGTCTTTTCTTTTCGTCAAAATTATGAATATACTGTTCAATTAACATTGAGGCAATCTCATAAGGAGATTTTTCTAACTTTTTTATGAGCAGAAATGCAATATTACAACTTAAATCTCCAAAATCTTCTTTGGCTGGCTCGGTAAGACTATAACTTTCGCCCTGTAGGTTTAATTTTTCCAGTGCGAATTTTATTACTTCATCAGCCTGTTCAATAAATTTCTTAAAGCTCATTTCCTATCTTAGATAATTTAGACTCACGTAGTCAATAGCATCACACAATCCTACCCCCTCTTTCCCACTTACAACATGATCTGCTTTACTCTTTACTACATCATCTGAGTGACCTAATGCAATACTCAATCCGCAAATTCCAAAAATCGGAACATCAGTTTCACTGTCACCTATCGCAACTACTTCTTTTGGTTCAATATTAAGAAACTTTAATGCATGGTCTAGTCCCCTTCCTTTGTTAATCCCTATTTCATTAATATGAAATGCATATTTACTGTCGACTATATCGAGCTCTAATTTTTTTTCTCTTAGTATTTTTCTTCCTTCCTCGATGTCAAAAGTCCTTTGCAATACTACCTCTGATAATCTTGGGAAGACTGGCTTGAAATCTACATTTGACAAATACTTTTTTAATATTTCATATCCTTTTAAACACAATTCCTTATTTCCAAGAATTGTATGATCTGCAAATCCTCTAGAAATCACCCCACCATTCTCACCAACCGCTATTCTGGTTATGCCCAAAAATACCGATAAAACAAAGGCTTCAACTGATGAACGGCCTGTTACAAAAAATACTCTGTACCCTATTTTTTCGAGAAATCGCATTTTTGCTATTGCAGGTAAATAGATCATCCCATTTCCGTTTTCAGTTAAAGTCCCATCAATATCTACTGCGAATGCTTTAATGGTTAGATTTTTACCTGAATGCATTTTCTGACCTATTGTGTTACGATTTGCGTATCATTAACTTTTCTAATATTTCTTGAGATGCAAATTTTTTCCTAATTCGGCTGGAGTCTTTTTTCTTGGCATTATTTACAATTAAATAATTAGCCACCGCAATATCGTATAGGGTCCGTGGCCCAGTCAGGAAAGGGTGCTGATTATCAAGCATAGGCCTCCGAAGCCAGAGTTCATGGGATCGAAGCCCATCGGACCCGTAATTACTTAGAATTTCATTAAAAATAATTGGAAATCCTTATATGAGTATAATATTGACTCGTTTTACACTAGCATGAGCACTGAACTAGTAGTTTTACGTGATTATGATAATCAATTGATGAATAGAAGAGAGTTACAAGTGATATTTAGAAATGTATCAGGAAATATAAAGAAGAATGAAGCAATTGAGACAATTTCAAAGGCAAATAAAGTAGATTCAAAAACAATAGTGCCAATTGAAATTAGATGCAACAAGGGAAGTACTGATGTTAATGGCTTTTTTCATATTTACAAAAGTGAAGAAAGCGCAAAGGAAATTTTACCAAAATATCGATCAATGAGACTTTTAGACAAATCAGAAAGAAAAAAAATCTTTGATGAAGCAAAGGCTCAAAAACTCAAAGAAAAGCAACAGACTTCAGAAAAAGGCAAGACAAAGAAATAGGTGAGCGATTACATCATGGCAGATAAAAAGAAAAAATCAGAATCGCAAATATATTCATTTTATGATATTTCTAAGGAAAAGGTAACACGAAAGAAAAGGGATTGTCCTAGGTGTGGGAAAGGTGTATTTATGGCAGAACATAAAGACAGAAGTACTTGTGGCAAGTGTGGATTCACAGAATTCAAGCAAAAAACAAAATAAAATCGTCATTAATTTCAGCTTACAGTTAATTTAGAAATTTTAGAGTTAAAACTCTGATTCATCTCTGAGATTAGTCACAATTTAGCAAATATTTTCACATATAATATCCAAAATATCAAAGGTGTCACATTTGCAATTTACTTTCGAAATCAGATTCAGATTGGGTGAGGTGTCCTCATATCCATTGATGAATTTCCTTACTGGAAATCCATTATCGCATAACATAATAAGTTCAAAATTTTTTTTACTTTTTAACTTGGATTGCATATGATAAACAAATTTCCAGATCTTGTTTCTCTTATTGTTGAACTTGACAATTTTAATATCCGTACTGTTGATCAATTTTAGATGAGATGATTTTAGATTCTCACTGCAATTTACAAAACATCTGACCTTGTTTATCAGATGTGGTGCAGAAATAGGTAAATGTGACGGTTTCTTGTTTATATTAAATGTAATGCCTTCAGATCGAATTGAAAAATGACGCCTAAACCTAGTTATTTTTGAATTCTTAATCGACACGTAAAAAGGTCTTCCAGCTCCTAAGACTAAACTTTCAGGCTCTTCCTTACCTATAGGCCAAAAAATTATAGATTCACACTTTGTAATCCTTGCTAATTTTTTTTTTAAGATGTTTTCAATATAATGCTGATTAATTTCTAAATAACTATCTTTGTCAGCATTTTTTAAGATGCTTCGAAATCTTTTAGTTTTTTTATATCTCCCACTTAGTACCAGTGTACTCGATCTGATAGAAACAAGAGTTTCAAATTTTTTTCCTATCTGTAAGTTCACAACAATATCAGGAGAATTCAAATCTATTTTTTTATGTGATATCTTAGTGAATCTTGTTCGAATTTCACGCAAAAGGGACATCTTTATATTTTGTTTTCCTCTAATCTTGAATCTTGATCTAAATTTGTCTTCATTGTCATAAAATGTATGATCTAATGTTACTCCAATTAGAAGAGTATCATATACATAATCTTTCGTTGATTGTATTACTTTGTGACATATTTTGTCTATTTGCTTCTCTATTCCATGACATATTTCGCAGTCATCAACTATTTTTCGAATAGGATAGTTTTTGATAAATTGTCTTTTTAAACACCAGGGGCATATCTTGTATGAGAAATTTCTTTTCAATTATTTTTATCTTTTTTACCCTATTCCCAATCTTCTAAGCATACCCTGCATTTGTCTTCCTTTACTCTGTTTAATCATACTCTTTGAATTATGGAAATTCTTAATTAAATCTTTGACATCATGTTCCGCTACACCGGAACCTCTAGCAATCCTTTTTCTTCTTGAATCATTTATTACTTCGGGGTTCTTTTTCTCTTCCTTTGTCATTGATTGGATAATATAGCGCCATTTTTCTAATTTTCCTTGGATAACATCTAATTCGTCCTCCTTAACTACTCCTGCCAAGCCTGGTAAATTATCAATAATATTTCTAAATCCCATTTTCCCGACGTTTTCCATTTGTGAATAAAAATCTTCTATTGTCATTTTGCCGGTAAGTACTCTCTTAGATTGGTTTTCATCTGCCTGCAATTCCAAGTCGTTAGCTAAATCTAAAATTGCCTTTATGTCACCCATCCCCAACAATCTTCCTACAAATCTTGTGGGACTGAACTCTTCCAGATCATCAATTCTTTCTCCGTTTCCTATAAAGAAAATTTTCGCGCCTGTTACTGCAGACGCTGCTAATGCTCCACCACCTTTAGCAGTTCCATCAAGCTTTGTTATAATGATACCTCCTACCGGAACTGTATCGTGAAAAGTCTCGGCCTGACTGAATGCTTGTTGACCTATTGTCCCGTCTATTACTAAAAGAATCAAATCGGGATTTGAGATCTCATACATATTTTTCATTTCCGCTAAAAGTTCAGTTTCATCCTTGTGTCGACCCGCAGTATCAATAATTACTACATCCACTTGGGCATTTTTAAAATAATCAATTCCTTTTCTTACTATCGAAGTAGCATCTTTATTTGATTCGTCTCCAAATACCTCAACATTTATCTTTACACAATTCATTCTAAGTTGTGTGAGTGCACCAGGTCTCCATGTATCTGCCCCAATAACTCCCACATGATAGCCCTGTTTAGCTAGCCATCTTGAAAGCTTTGCTGTGACCGTGGTCTTCCCACTTCCCTGAATACCAAACATTAGTACAACATTGAGTTTTCCTGGTGTGAGTGAAATAACTGGATTCTCAAGTTGTTTATTTTGATTGAGAGTATCTCCTCTATAACCCATCAATCTGGAAAGTTCATCATATAGTATTGAAACCACATGATCCTTTCTCGACAATCCCTTTGGAGGAGACTCCTCTAACGATCTTTTTTTCAAATTTTGAGTTATATTCAGTACCAATCTGACATTAACGTCAGATTGAAGGAGAGCTCTTTGCACATCCTTACACAAGGAATCTATTAATTCTTCATTAACATCAGAAGCACCAACTAATTTTTTTAAGGCTGCTCCAAGGCTAGATCGCAGGTTGTCTAACATTTATTTATTAATTAATTCATAATCTGTTATTTCAAATATTCCATTATCCCCGAACCATCTAACAATTCCTTCTTTAATTCGAAATTTTTTCTTGTAGAGCGGACAGTCAACGACAATAGTTTCTGCCTCACCCCCTTCAAAATTCAGATTAAATCTATATTTTAAAGACAATGATTCTAAATTTTTCACCTTCTCATGATCTAGCATAGAACCAAGCCACTGACGTTCCAACCCCATTGCTGAAACACTTACTATAACTATTTCAAATTTTTGATCTATCATCTTATGAAGATATTTGCTTGGAGGCAAATTCCATAATGGAGAAAAAACGGAGAGTCCTAATTTTTGACAGACAGTTTCAAAATTCCTTTTTTGAAAATTGCTTGATATTCCACCATGAACTATTCCTTGTATATCAAATTCCTTTCCTACCTTTACAAGAGCATTTTCAAGTACTTCAATCTCATCACTTAATTTTGAGGATTTAGATTGAAATTTTCGCAGTGGTAAATTGATTGCTTCTGCAAGAATCGGTGTAAGATGGATATTTGGAAAATGGAAAAGTAAACTATCATTAATCATGGGGACTATAGAGAGTAGGCAAACAATTTCATGGCCATGCTGATTCACTTCAAAAATGGCATAGTTACTGTCTTTTCCTCCAGAATATAATGATACTAATTTCAATAGACTACCCCAAAAAGTATAATAAATGAGATATATTAAGAGATTCTAATGCCAAAAAAGGGAGGAGGCCTGCTTTTACTGCAGGAGACAATTTCACAGCAAAAGGTAATTGACTTTTTAAACAGCATCGCAAGAAACAGTGAGAAGTCAAAGAACACTTATTCTTTGGGTCTAGCACAGAAGCACCTAACAAATACT
>VBPX01000041.1:102388-105961 GCA_005877075.1 Nitrososphaerota archaeon
TTACCGGTTTATTCATTTTCTTATAATCCAATTAGAATAAGCGACAAGTTAGCTTTATTTATTGTCCTTCAGTTTGGTTTTCTACCATATCGGTAAAATTGATAAGCAAGGCGGTCAATATGAGCTGGGTAATTGGAGTTGATTCACTTTTCCATTACTTAACGAACCATCGAAACCCAACACCATAGAAATAAGATATGTTGAGGACGGCAACATTAAATCAGCTGTAATAGATCCTATGTCTACAAAACTTGGTAATGGAGAAGTGCAACTCTGGAGCTTTGCCGCTCAGACAAAAGGATTTTTTAGAGTAAAAGTTGTCATAAGTTTGGTAGTAACTAATTTTAGAATTATGCGAATAGATCAGCAAAATAATAAAGTCCTAGGATACTTTCTATTCACGTGGCTTGATGACGTTATTGTTATGAATACACACCGCGTCTCGCGATCAACTGGATATGCGATATATACAGGATATAGGACAAGGTATGGCACAAGATCTTCGGGATCAAGCAAGACTGTAGGGGATATTGTATTCATAATTAACGGTCAAAAGGTTTCATGGGGTGGAATACCTGACCCAACTGGACTCAAAAATTTTATCAAATCGATTAAAAAGACAATGTATGATCCGTTAGCCAAGTTAGCAACAAAAACAAATTCTTCACGAGCTGGAGCTGAAACTGGAATTCCTTGTCCTAACTGCAATCAACAAAATCCAAAAAATTCACAATTCTGCAATGGTTGCGGGTCGAAATTATTACAAATTTGTTCCAAGTGTAATCAGTCAAATCCTATTGATGCATCTTTTTGCAGTAAATGTGGATCCCAACTTGGTATCAATTACAGTGTTTCTGCATCTGAGAACAGACCTACGTTGTCTGATCAAAAACATAGTGAAGTGATTGAGCCCAGTTTTTATGAATGTATACTACCAGAATACAACGTAAAAAATAATTATCCTTCTACTTGGACAAGACGGGATGATACCTATGATGCTCTCAAAGTAATGTTTCAATCCCCAAAAGAAAGTCCTACTGACCCGTTCCTAGACGCCTTAGGAGTTACTGTAGATGAGACACTTAAAATGAATCTACAAAAATTTATTGAAGTAAGCATCGCAAATGTGAGGCGAACCAGCAGTGATTTTAAACTGTTAGAATCAACTCCAACGACTCTATCAGGCCTTCGTGCTCATCAGATCGTATACTTAGCAAATAACCTCAAGTGGTTAGTAGTTGCAACAGTAAGAAAAAAAGTTTTTTATTGGCTTCAGTATTGCTCTGAAGCAGAAAAGTATCAAAAATTCCTCTCGTCGGTAGAACAGATGATTAGTTCGTTTGAATTTCTGTAATGGATGTAGGGAAGCCCTTGCATCCGTATGCACGAAATCTGGGAAGTCAAATCCACAGAATTCTTCATATTGTGGTCAATGCGGATTTGCTTTACAGTAACAAGTAATGCATATGTATGGTTACAATCATATTCGTATAAATTAGAACAACCATAAATTCTTAAAATTAATTTCCCTCACAGCTTCTTTGATATTTTGATATTATTTAGAAAGTGTCATCAACAAAATGATGTATGGCGTAGCAATGGGGAGCCAAGTCTTTAAATGATGCAATGATGAGGAAAAAACTTCACTCATTGACTTGCTAGACTTCTCTCTATCGATAATTGATAATATCTCCTTTATTTTCGACTTCTCTTCTGGAGAGTTACTACTGTTCTCAACAATCAGAAGAACGTCATTCAAATTATTAATCGTCGTTGTTGACATGTCAAAATGGGATTCATTACGTGTTGAATTAACGTAAATTGTGGGATTACCTACAAACACGTTCCGCTCCTTATTCAAAACAAGCGTGGATATGTCAAGGCGTCCCTGAGTCTTGGGCATAGCCTCACCAGACACCTGCACTGGAATAGTGCCCTTCATCATCGGTTCAATTTTTGATATCTTCGCTGCGGGAAGTTTGTCCCATGCGCCCGAGATTGCTTCAAGTGGGGATGGCATACTCCGCACAACCGACATTAGGTCAATTATAGATTGTTGGTCTTTTTTTGATACGTGTCCACAGCTTAGCACCAGAACAGCATCATTACTCATAAGTCCTTCACCTACAACTTCAACTTCTTTATCACAATGAACGCAATGTCTTCTTTCTCCTGCCAATTCTTATATATCGTCATTATGCATACAATATTGGATTAAAATAGGCTTCGCTTTTTCTCAATTAACTATCCATGGCATGGCTTGCTAATTTCATTTTGATATAATATTATACTTTATAGATAATTTTGTTTCTTTTATTTATTAATACAGAACAAGAAAAATATATTCGTTGTAAGATTTTTTTACCTCCACGTCAAGTCATTGTTTAGATGAAAATAATTGAGGGGTCCTACGTCTTATTTTTTCATCAGCAAAATAAGAACTGGCTTACTAAAATAGAAAAGGGTAAGAAACTTCACACGCATATAGGAATAATAGATTTTGACAGGGTACTAGGACTTGAATATGGTTGTTCGATAATTACGCCAAAAGAAAGAAAGGTGCATCTACTAGAACCGACAATGTATGACTTTGTAATGAAGTCAGATAGAAAAACGCAAATTGTTTATCCAAAAGATCTTGGATATATCGCGATACCGGAAGTGCATCACTAACCACATTTTTTGCTAGTCTCGTAGAGCCTTCAGGCCACGTCTTTACATATGATGTTAACGAAGAATTTATGGAAATTGCAAGAAAGAATCTAAAGAAATCGGGCATGGAAAAAAATGTTTCAATGTTCAAACAAGACATAATGGAGACTGGACCGGAACAGTCTAACATTGATATTGCTGTTATTGATTTGGGAGATCCTTGGAATGTTTTACAGGCTGTTCACAATTGCCTCAAGAGTAGTGGATGTGTTGCAATAATTTGTCCAACTATGAATCAATTAGAAAAAACTTCCAAACATATGAATGATATAGGATTTACAGATATAGAGAGCACGGAGCTGCTTATTCGCAACATAGAGGCAAGAGAAGGAAAGACACGGCCATCAATGCGAATGATTGGACATACAACTTACCTTCTATTTGGCAGAAAAATCACATAGTTAGTATCTATAGAAATGTGGAAACTTGTCATCAATGATTGCCAAGATACCGAAAGACATTGACATGGATAACAATCTAATCCGATCAAAAGTTAATTTTTTTCCAAGGGATATTTGAAGAACACTATGCTTTTTTCAGCCTAGATCTGATAATTACAACATAAAAAGTAATTCAATGTTATAATGATGGTTAATTGGTATACTAGAAATCTATATGATTAGTTAGTAGAGTTATCATCACCGACTAAGAGAACAATAGCCTCACACTTTTGTGTATATGTATTGTAGCTAAACAATTCAAGTAAATAGGTTAATCATAAATGGTAAACGTTGATGTAGAATTTTTTCTATATTATTATATGAATGCTATATCATTTTGATAGAATTAGACCACGGAATTAAGTTGGAGAGCTATTCTTATAAGGAACCCCCATAAACTTGAATATGTTGGCAACTGAAG
>VBPX01000089.1:0-5273 GCA_005877075.1 Nitrososphaerota archaeon
ATACACAATAGACATAAAAAGCCGATAAATTTTTTTCTATCAGTCAAGACACCAATCAATAATCTAGATTACTAATTTACTTTACTGGTATATTTTTGTGGTTTATTATTAAATTAAAACGATATGCCTAAAAAATAGCGATTATAAATCTAGGATTTGGGAACACTCGAACAGATTTAACTATTGTGGTAAACGCACATTAATATCTCTAGAACTTTGAAATCGCTAATACTAAAAAAATTAGGATCAGATTTTTAGAAAATTACCTCTAATCAAATGTACTGATTTACGACTGAATTTCTACTGCTCTGAAACTACTATGTCTTTTGCTTCTGCCTTGAATCCTATTTTTCCATGGGTTCCGTCACAGTATGGCTTACTGTTAGATCCTCCACATCTGCACATGGCGGCAAAAACCTTACCATCTACTACTACCAATTCCGGTCCATTTTCATTACACTTAATCTCTACTCTGGCCATGACATTTTGTATATAATTTACATATATAAGTGAATCTTGTGTCGAGTTAGGTAGATTTGATTATGGGCTTAGACTTAATGAGATAAGATTTGTCCATGATCTTTGCTCAAAGATTAGAGGATTGTATCCATACATATTCACTTTCTTTGAAACGCGTTTTGATAGGTATAAACCAAGTGAACTCATTATATGCCACAGTCTAGAATTTGGATTTGAAATAAAAGAGTCTATTGCCCATTTCACGATTGAATGAAATTTTGGATTTGTTTCGCGGATTGAATTTAAAATGGATTGACGTGATGAAGAAATAATATAGTGAGCATGTTCATATAACTCTTCTTTCCTTGCATAATTTGATTTATCTATTGTGAACTTGCCTTTTCTTAATTGTTCTAAAATCAAATCAATATTGTTCTCTGATTCCACTTTATTGATACTTCTTCCGATTGTCGATTTGACATGAGAGTCGCTACCGGCTATTGATATCAAACTATTTTCTTTGGCAAATCTTTCAGCTATTATGTTTGAGAAGAAGTCAATATTGTTACTATTAAACGATTCAATGATGTCGCATTTTTTTGCATTCTCTCTAATTCCATTTGAGACTGCAAACGGATGAGCAGCACAGGATACTCCATTTTGTTTTCTTATTTCATCAAGCGTCTCTTCTAGTGTCATACCTGATCGTATTTCCTTTTCTATACCGTAAGCCAATACATGGCCTTTATTGTTTATAGTAACTTCTTCAGCCGGGTAAATTCTGATATTTCGATATTTTGCATGGTTCTGTTTATATTCTAATATTTGAGAATAACCATCAAGTGTATTATGATTTGTAATAAACATGACGTCAATTTTCTCATGATATGCATATTCTAATTGTTCTTCTATTGTTACGCCACAATCAAATGGCACTCTTGAAGAGTAGTTTTTGTGATTTGAAAAAACATTATGACAATGAGTTTCAACATTAAGAACCTCCGACATGGCCTACTTGACATATATCGAGCTGTTCTGCCTAATATATATTGAGAACTTTGCTTAGAACTTGAAAATTACTATGCAACAAGTAAAATGAATTAACACAGATTTATTTCATTTAAAACATAATATTTGAAAAAATTAGAATCTCAATATTTACAATGATAATTATTCAAAATTTCATTCCTTTATCTATTTTGTTCTTAATAACTTGGATACCTCATCTAATTTCTATAACTTCTCCTACTATCTGATTCATTGCAGCTTCGGCAATATCGAAGGAATATTCTGCAGTTCTTCTTATATGTTCTAGAATTAGTTTTACATAGATATTATTATAATTCTTAGTATTCTTCTCTTTATCAATAAGAGTGATTATATCATTTTCAATAGTTCTGATGTTTTCAGATTTATCCACTATGCGGTCCGCCAAGTAATAATCCTTCCTAAGGAATGCTTCTATCGCATCATTTAATAGCTGTAGTGACAAATCGCTCATCTTTATTATTCTTTTACGCAACTCTTCAGGGATTGTTCCTATTTGTGAACTCTTTAGAGCAATCTCCGAGGCGTGGTCGGCTATTCTCTCAAGACTCCTTACAGCTGCGCTATAGCTAAGAGTATCGGCTGGACTTTTCAATCCTATTCCTTTTAAAATGCTTTGATTCTGGGAGGCTATGACTAGATTGCGGAGAACATACAGACTGAATCTATCTACCTCGTCATCTGATTTTATTACTGTTTTGTACAAGTCTTGACTATCTTCTGACAGTATAGAAATTGCATCTTTGTGCATCGATGAACCTATTAGAAACATTCTCCTCACAGCAGTATTTATAGACAATTCTGGCAAGCTCAATAATACTTGAATTGTTACCATGTCTGAAGAATCAGCAATAATTTCAGTTCCAATAAGATTCCTGCGAACAACTTCTCTTATTGCATCACGTTGTGAAGGATGAATTCTTCCTGTTTTTGATTTTAAATGCATAATGTTAAATCCTCTTAGATACATTGATACTACAGTACGCTTTAAAGTAGGACCACTCTTGTCACTGGTAACAAATGAAGTAGCTTCAGAAGTGCCTGGACCTCTTACAACATTTGGGACTATTGAAAGTGAATTATTGGCTTCTCTCATTATAGTCACTGGGTCTCAAGCTTTGAGTTTTAATTCATTTACCCATTTCTTTGGAAGAGACAAAACATAGGTGGACATACCTGTATACTGGATCTTTCTAACCTCATTATTTTCGAAGGTTTGCAATATAGTTATCTTATTATGAGTATAATATGGGTTTTGTGATGAGTGATTTGTATTTATCATATAGATATATATATTCTATATAGTTATTATCGTCTTGGACTAGGATCACCTGTAACAACGTAATGTACACAATCGCCGATGTAGCAAGCGTGATCCGAAATTCTTTCTAGGTATCGTAATATCAAGAGTGCAGAGACATAGCACCTTGGTTCAAAGTTCCTTTTTTTATTCTGAGTCAAGACTTTCTTTAGATAACTTCGAAAAATTGAATCTACACTATCATCCATCATGTATAGTTTTTGTGATGCATTTTTATCCAGCTTTTCTAAAGATTTTACACTTAGTTTTATCATATCTTTAACAGTCTTTGCCATCGAGGAAACCTGGGACTTGTCACAGTTGGGAAGCGGCCCTATTGTCTCCAATACTTCTGCAATGTCATAGGCATATCTACCAAATCTTGAAAAACCATATGCTACATCCATAAATGATTGAATGAATCTGAGATCTTTAGCAACTGGTTGATATCTTGCAATCAGTTCAGTTGCAAAATCAGTAACTTCTATTTGCAAAAATCTAAGTTTTTCAGAACCCTCAAAAATCTGCGCACGCAGCATGGTACCTTTTTCATACGATTCTAATGCTGAATTAACCAGATCTTCAGACAGGTGACCCATGTTCATGATTAGATTTGTAATCCGTTCTAATCCAATATCTAAAAGTCGTGTCAATTTAATTAACTAAATCTTCTCTAACCAAACTTACCTGAAATGTATCGCTCTGTAAGTTCTTTTTCTGGATTCATAAAGATCTGATTTGTTGATCCATATTCTATCAAGTCACCCAAGTACATAAAGGCAGTAAAGTCAGATACTCTGGCAGCCTGTTGCATATTATGAGTTACTATTATTATTGTAACATTATCTTTTAGAGTTCTTACAAGCTCTTCTATTTTAGATGAACCAAATGGATCTAATGATGAAGTTGGCTCATCCATTAGTAACACTTCTGGCTGCAACGCAAGAGCTCTTGCAATACAAAGTCTCTGCTGCTGTCCACCAGATAAGCTCATTCCTGGTTGTTCAAGTTGATTTTTTACTTCCTCCCACAAAGCAGCATTCTTCAAACTTTCTTCTACAATTTCTCTAATTATGGTCTTGTTGTTGATTCCATTCAGCTTTAAGCCTGCGGCAACATTCTCAAATATACTCATTGTAGGAAAAGGGTTTGGTTTTTGAAAAACCATTCCTATACGTCTTCTGATAATAACAGGATCAATGGATTTATCATATATATCGACGCCATCTACTATGACTCGGCCTTCCGCACGAGCTCCCGGTGTCATTTCGTGCATACGATTTAGACATCTGACAAGAGTGGTCTTACCACATCCTGAAGGGCCAATAAACGCTGTAACAGTTCTCTCCTTAACATTTAGGTTGATATCCTTTATTGCACGTTTAGATCCAAACCAGCCGTTGACATTTTGAATACTTACTTTATACTTATCAGTAGATTCAACTCCAGTCTCTACAGTCTCTTCCTTGTGTTCTAGGGGCTCCTCTATGGCCAATTGATATTCACCATTATCGTCATTTGAATAATTATGCTTTATCTATATAGTAAATATAGACACACTGATCACGAAATTGACTTAAATGAAGACCTTCTTTGTACCAAAATTCTTAGTCCAACGCTCAATGCCAAAATCATCAGTATTAGAATCAACGCTGAACCCCATCCAAAGGCATGTGCCGACTCATAAGGTTGGCTAGCCAGTCTCCAGATCCTCAATGGCAAAGCGTCTACTGGACCAGTAATTCCGGTAAAGAAGAGACTTGTACCCAGTATTGTCATTATAAGAGGAGCAGTTTCACCAGCAATTCTTGATATGGCGATGACAATACCTGTAAGAATCCCATTTTTTGCACTAGGAAGAACAATGAATAACGTAATTTTGGCCTTCGAAATTCCTAGAGAATACCCAGCCTCTCGTAGTGAATGCGGAACTATTTTTAGTGTTTCTTCTGTAACTCGTACTACTATGGGCATCATAATTATGGATAGAGATATGGATCCAGCCAAGACTGAAAATGAACCTATCGATAAAACTATGACAACATAACCTACTATTCCTATAACTATAGATGGAAGACCTGTGAGTACATCGTTAAAGAACCTCACCAAGTTTGGAAACGTTCCTCCTTTGGCAAATTCTGAGACATAAATGCCTGTTAAAACTCCTATTGGAGTCGCAATTAAAGAAGCCAGTCCAACCACTATAATAGTTCCTTGTATTGCAGGTCCTATGCCACCACTTCCTGAGCCTATAGAACCCTGAGATTGCGTGAGAAATTCAAAACTAATTGCACTTGCTCCATTTTTAATAACTTCAAGTAATATACTTCCGAGGGGGATTATCGCAGAGATAACACAGATTATTGTAAATAATGTTACAAGTTTATCGACAAACAAACGTTTTTTATATTTCTTGGTTATTGTTTGCTGCAAGATATCTCTGTAATTATCTTTACAATTCATTGTG
>VBPX01000089.1:5351-5824 GCA_005877075.1 Nitrososphaerota archaeon
AGAATGGTACCAAGAGCAATCAATGCTGAAAGATGCAAATCTGATGACGCTTCATTAAACTCATTAGCTATCAAGCTTGAAAGAGTCTGGCCTTGGGAGAAGAATGAAGTTGGTATTGCACCAGGTCCTATAACATTGCCGATAACCATTGTAACAAGTATTGTTTCCCCTACTGCTCTACCCAAACCAAGCATTGAAGCGCCTACCAGTCCTGACTTAACATAAGGGAATACAGCTACTCTAACAGTTTCCCAACGAGTGGCACCAAGACTATAAGCTGCTTCCCTCTGTGAATCAGGCACTACTCTCATAACTTCCCTGCAAATTGATGATATGATGGGAATTATCATTATTGCCAGTACAATACCTGCAGTAAATATATCTAAACCAAATGGGGTCTTTGCAAAAAATGGCAAGGAACCATGAAAAGCATCGTATAATGGTTTTTCTATCAAGTCTCTTACCCAAAATCT
>VBPX01000035.1:0-29782 GCA_005877075.1 Nitrososphaerota archaeon
TCCTCTATTTGTAATGTATTGTCTTTCTGCATCATAAATATTCTTGTATAAGTTTTCCTCATCGACATAATTGCGGAGGATACGTGCAGCAGTTTCAACCCCTATGCCATAACCAGAAAGTACTGTCAAAGCCTTTCTACCAAAATTATTAATCAAGGATGCCGTTTTCCATGCTCTTTCAAATTTATGATTTTGTTCTGTATTAATTTCTGTCCCCTTTAATTTACTTAAAATAATTTTTGAAAGTTCATAATCGGAGGAAAATGTAGTGGTAATTAATCTTGAACCACAGAGCTTACAAGAGATAGACTCCATTATTTCTCTGGTTTCTACCAACCTTTCCCATTTGCCACATCTTATGCAGATTAAGCGATGTTTGGTTTTATCTAATCTCTCCTTGATAAGTTCGAGAACACCGCGTTCAATACTTAAGGGCGAAGATGATGATTTTGAATGGTGTTCTAAAATGTTCTGAGCCAGAGGTGAAAAAAGTGACAAATCAAACCAATGTATCAGGATTTCTTTATTTCTTATCTTTTCAAGCAATTTTTGTGTAGCTTCAATATCGTATTTATCATGAATTAACTCTCTTATGGACTCTTTGCTTATTGGTGTTTTGTAATATTTATCGTAAATAAAACGAGCCAATCGTTTGTCATAAATTGCATTTTTTTCAACAAGACCAAATTTTTTTGATACCATCCAAACTCTCCAATTAAGATTATAAGTACTAGTCAAAGATGTAATTAAAATTGCTTCAACGTCATATTCGTCATAAAATATTTTTTCAATGTTTGTTCTGGATAATCTTACCGATGAGCTCAGCAAAATTCGATAAGGATCTGACTTTGTTTCCACTAGATGTCCTACGTATGACGCCAAAAATGTTGAAAAAAGTGATGACAAAGTATTGTTTATCTTTGTACCAAAAGTTGAATGTATTACAACTGCATTCTTATTGATAACGCTTTCTATCACAATGTTTTTAGAATCGGGAATTACAGGAATCTTTTGTAATAGGTTTTTGATATTAGATTCACATTTAAAATTACTATCATTGAGGGCTTTATTTCTGAGTCTCCCTACTTCTACGGCAGTTTCATAGTCAACTGGAATCATCTCACCAACCCAATGTGGGATGTTTATTGGAGATCCAAAGACCTGTTCTACATTTACTTGGAGTTTATTTTCATCCACACTTATAATTCTCCATTGTGTTCCTTTCAAAATGAACACATTACCTCTTTCTCCAAATTCGCCAATAAATTGTTGATCTAGTGTACCTATCCTCTTTTTTCTTATGACATCTATGACTTCAAACTTTACTATGTTTGGAATAGTTGAAACATTTTCAAAATAATATTTATATGACTTTATCCTCCGGGCATATGTTTGAGTTTTTGGATCGTATTTTATTATTCTGAAACTATCAAGAAGAATTGCACATTGTTCCAGATCAGAGAACGACAGGTTTCTAAATGGATAGGCCTTTGTAATTATTTGATAAACTTCCTCCACTTTCTTAGATTCTGAAGAGGATATTACAAAACCAACTAGATGGTGGGCAACGACGTCTAAAGAATCAAAATGTGGCTTCTGTACTTCGATGGATCTTTTCTTCATTCTATTAATTATAGACATGCATTCTATCTCATCGTCGTAAGTGTTTGCTATGATCAACCCTTTGGCCGATTTAAAATTGGCATGTCTACTCCTTCCAATCCTTTGCACAAGTTTTGAGACTTGTTTAGAGGAACCATAATGAATTACTAATTCAACGGAACCAATATCAAGACCCAATTCTAGTGAAGAGGTGCATACTACTATACCAGTTAGACCTTCACGCAGCTTAATTTCTGTCTCTTCTCGCGTTTCTCTTGATAGGGAACCATGATGTACCTCTATAGGAATCTCATTCTGATTTCTTATTGTTGTACCTATGTATTCAGCTTCGTCTCTAGTATTTGTGAATAAGAGTATAGAGCCGGTGATTTTATTATTCTTCACATACTCTATTACAAATTTGGACACGTTACTTATAGAACCTTGTAGATACTTTAGATCAATATCGTATTTTCTAATTGTGTTATCAACTAGGATGGCACATTTTCTTCCATTTCCACCAATAAAATTTGCAGCGTCCTTTAAATTTCCAACTGTTGCAGACAATCCTATCCTAACTATATTATGAGAACTAATGTTCTCTAGTCGCTCCAAACTAACCGCTAGGTGAGTTCCTCTTTCGTTACCAATTAATTCATGAACTTCATCTATTATGACCCACCTTAGATGTTTTAGATATGCCTTCAATTTTTCATGTACGAGTATTATTCCAAGAGATTCTGGGGTAGTTATGAGGATATGAGGTGGATTTTTTATTAATTTCTGTCTTGCTGTTCTCGTTGTATCTCCATGTCTTATTTGAGCATCAAGATTCCTTTTTTTTGCATAATTAATTATTCTTCTAAGGACATCGTTATTTAGCGCCCTTAAAGGAGTGATATATAATACAATAATTTCATCGTTGTCGTTCAAAGTATTCTTAGCAGCTCTTTTATTTTCTAAAAGTGAAAATATTGGGATCATAGATGCTTCTGTTTTTCCAGAACCGGTAGGAGCGACCAAGAGACAATTTTTCATACGAGCGATTACTGGAATCGAAATCTTTTGTATCTTTGTTAAATTTTGGAATCCTTCATTTTGGAAAGATTCTATGATCTGTTTTTCAATAACATTCATTCAGCTTCGAGATTTTTCTATGTCTGAATCTTGTTTAGCCTTGACGCTCATTTTTTCATACAATATAGTTGTAAAGAGCCCAACAATGAATAAGCCAACTGCAATTCCAACTAAAATATCAAAGTTCATCGATAATTATCCTAAACACACATTTCTCATTTATAAACCGATTGAAATATGATACAAATTGGAGGCGTGATTTGGTTGTTCATTCTGTATGACACCAAACCAAAAATACCATGCCTTCGTTTCATTAAATGCTGACTCATTCTCATCCTCCTCACGTCATGGTTTTAGAGAATAACGTTTTAAAGTTGCATACCTTTAACTATAAGAAATTACCCAAGTTACAATAAAATATTTTTCCTATCAATATAGATGCTTTGAAAAATAATGTACTAAACGTCATCTCTTGATATATGTTAGTTTCATATCTATTATTTGATTGATAAAAAAATCATCAATATCTCTCCCTTTACTCTATGGTCATCCTCGACAATACCTTCTCCATAGGATGAAAAAACTTGCCTTTTCCATTTCAAAAATTCTCATTGAACAACATGGCACAAAAGAATTTTTGGAAAGAATGCCTGACCCATTTTGGTTTCAATCATTTGGATGTGTGCTAGGGTTTGATTGGCATTCATCAGGTTTAATAACAGTCGTAACTGGTGTGCTAAAAACACTCTATTACTCCTGAATTTTATGGTATTGTGTTTTCTGGCGGTAAGGGAAAAAATTCGTCATTACCTGATAGAGAAATTCCACAATTAGCTCAGGGTACGAATATTCCAGATAAGAAAGTATCGGCTCTTGTATACGCAAGCAAAGTGACTGCAAAAGTAGACACTGCAGCTATCCAAGATGAGTACAATCTCTATCACCATACTGTTTTTTTGACGAATTAGGGAATTGGACTGTAGTTCAACTAGGAATGAATTCTGATGTCAAAATGGCTAGAAGATATTATTGGATTTCTGATTATGTACACTCTACGTTTCTTTCTAAACCCCATTCAGGAATAATATGTGATAAAACACATCATAATGAATTGGATATAACGGCACGTGATGCTGTTGAAACGCAAAAAACAAGTCTAGATCTAGTAAAGGGCAATCCTCAGAATCTAATTTCTTCGATTAAGAAATTACAATTTTGTAGTAAAACAATGTTGGACAACTGGATACCAAGCGATCATCAGAGTCAGAATGGGGATTATTTTGACGATAACTATGAAATCCCACGACATCTTAATTGGAATGTAATCGAGAAAATCTATGATATTCAACCAGTAAATTATGAAGAACTGGTTTCCATAAACGGAGTAGGAGCTTCTCTGATAAGGGCGCTTTCGTTTATTTCTCAGCTAATTTATGGCTCTAGTACTTCATCGAAAGATCCAGTACAATACAGTTTTGCTCATGATGGTAAAGATGGGGTCCCATTTCCAGTAGACAGAATAACATTTGACAAGTCAATCAAGTTTTTAAGAGATGAGATAGAAGGATGAGAGGTCCCCCGAAATGAGCGATTATTGGCCCTAAAAAGTTTAGCAAGAAATTTAAAAATTATACTTCCAAGATATAACGACTAGAAATTTGGAAAATTAGTTTCCTACTACTGTGCATCATCAAATAATTGGATTAGAGCATTCAATATTTAAATCTGAATTTCTTGTTAAGCAATGTATAATTTGACTTATTTTCAAACATTTCAACATATTAAGAAAATATTCTCTGTTTGGACTAGGGCAATAAGAATAAAGTTTTTGCTCGCTTCAGTAATAGCTGTGAGCAATGGTATTGCCATTAATTATTGGAAAACTGGCGGGTTTGATTTTGGCTATGCACTCTTGACCTATTTTGGGATAATTTGTTTGCATATCAGCGTCGACTTATTAAATGATTACTGGGATTTTAAGAGGGGTATCGACACCAATACAAAAAGAACAAAATATAGTGGAGGCACTGGTGTTATTCCTGAGAATCTAATAAATTCAAAAATGATTTATTATGCAGGAATTATTTTTTTAATCTTAGGGGGCATAACGGGGCTATATTTTGTTACTATAAAGGGTATTATTATTTTAATACTTTTAACATTTGCAATAATTTCAATATATTTTTATTCTTCGAACATAGTAAATTCAGGTCTAGGTGAACTATTCGTAGCCATTAAGGGTTGCATGATAGTATTAGGTTCATATTACATTCAAAGCAATATACTTGATTTATCATCTATTTGTGTCGGTATTATTCTTGGACTGCTTTCTGCAGTTGTTCTATTGGTAACGGCGTTTCCAGATTATGAGGCGGACAAAAAAGGTGGTAGACGTACTTTGGTCATAGTTGCCGGAAAAGAAAATTCAGTTAAGATTTTTGTTACAATTATTACAATAACATACGCATTGATTATTGGAGGCTCAGTTCTAAATATAATAAGTATTTTTTCAATAATTGGACTTTTGTCTTTACCATTTGCATTTAGGGCGGCATTCAAATTGAAAAAATATGATGATGGTAGTGAATTAGTAACAGGTATGGCCAATACAATTATCTACTCGAGACTTTGCGGAATCCTTTTGGCAATAAGCTTTATCATTTGAGAAAAAGGTGCGATTGAGTTAAATTCACTTATTTTAATGGAAAGCATGAACTTTATCGTGGGATCGTTTTATGATATTATTAGATGATTCTGACTTTAAAACTAAACTGTCAAATTCGTTGAAAACAAATAGGATGGGAAAATCCATCATTTTCTTTAAAGAATTGGATTCAACGCAGGAATATGCTTTGTCTTTACCTATTTCTAAATCAATTCATGGCACAATTGTAATGGCAATAAAACAAATAATGGGTAAGGGCAGAATTGGAAGAACTTGGATCTCGCCAGAAGGGGGATTATGGATGTCTATAATCCTTAGACCTGACTTTGATGTAGCTAACATAATTTTTATTCAATTTATTGGTGCGCTGGCGGTAGTCAACGCCTTAAAGGAAATTACTAAAATTGATTGTAAATTAAAGTGGCCCAATGATGTACTGATAAATGGAAAAAAAGTGTGTGGGATTTTGGTGGATGTTAATCTCGAGAATGAAATTAAAAATATAGTAATGGTAATGGGTATAGGTCTGAATGCTAATATTGATAGTTCATCAATCAATAATTTACTCATCAATAGTAGTACTAAAGCCACTACGCTAAGAGAAGAAGTTGGTACAGATATTGATTTGGTATATTTAATCAAATCAATCCTTGAGAAGATAGAATATTATTACGATAATCTTCTTGCCAAGAATAAGACTTCCGAAATTATACTTAGATGGAAAGAAAAATCTAATATGTTTGGAAAAAAAGTTGTTGTCTCTTATGGAAATGCGCGAATCATGGGAGAAGTAACTGATATAGATCAAAGCGGAGCACTATTAATCAGATTAAATGATAGATCAATAAAGAAAATATTCTATTATAGTAATGTTACTTTTCAATGAAATTAGTACATTCAATTATAACATCTATTTAGTATATTGTGAATCATCTTGCCCGGATAACGATCAAAATTCAAAACTTTTAATTTTCTGTGGTATTTATGTGTAAGAATTAAGATATTATTCGCCTTGTTTGTTCTATTTTGTTCTAATTGTTTCCTTCTAATAGCTTTTAATTCATATTATTCTGCTCTCTTACGTATTTTTTGCAATGACAGGCGTCTAACTCATTAATGTGGTACACACATTTTCTTTGACGGCGCATATCCATCCAATGCCAACTTACATCATGTCCGCATGTACAATTTGTCATTCAACAAGAATTTAATGTCTACATCTTATCTATCTTAGTCAATTTAATTAGTCTAGTTGACATAATATTGTTGTCGTGCACGGTAATAGGATTCCGATATAAAGTTAAGATAAATAAGAAGATTCTCATTCAAATTCATTCCAAATAGTTGCAAGTGGATATGAATGCAAAAGCCCCAGCCGTTTTAAAATCTATGGCGAAAAGGTACATAACAATCACTTCCTTCTGGCTAAGCGAATTAATTTAAGTTCTTTATGAGAATAGTAATCGCAGCGCATAGTAACCTAACTCCAGTTAAAGAGCTGAGAAATTGAGATAAAAATTACCAAAAGGTTTCGATAGATACATGAATAAAGACAGCATAGACTATGCCAGAATAATGTTTAGCGCTAATTTATCTATTAGAACAATATTAATATCTATTGTACCTTATTGCTAGGCGCAACCTTTTCGAGAAACAATGTCATTATTCTCCTTATCATAGCAATAATTGGTATAGGTCTTTCAATACTTTCTTATCAATACTCTTCATTCACTGCCAATGAAATCGCAAATATTTCTTCTCAAGACGTGAGATCTAACGCAAAAATTGAGGTTTACCAACTTTCACGTTTCCTGGTAAGGAGCATGGAATCTATTTCTAACAATTTGCAGGGATTAAGCAAATCGATATCTTTGTTGGAAGCTCAAGACGATGATGTTCAGAAGTTATTTGATTCTGCACAATCATCAACTAAGGACTTGACAAATGGTTATTACATGTTTAACATGGACGGAAAATTAAATTCCAAGACTAGTAATAAAACCATTGATCCTAACTATAATGATTTTAGAGCAAATTCAACAAATCCACTTTTCATACCAAAAACAACCAACACAACATACTATAGTAGTATCATTGATGTTAACAATCAATTTCCGCTTCTTTTTATATCATATCCGGTAATAAAAAGTAATGTTACCTTAGATAGGACTCACAATCAAACAAATATGTCAAACTTTGAAGGGATTGTATTCACAACAATAGATCTATCGAAACTGGGAGAATTTTTGCAGAAGGAACTGTCGCCCGAATTTGCAAGTAATGTAGGTCTTATTGACAAGAATGGTGTAATTTTGTATTCTAAAAATAGAGATGTAGTTGGCAAAAATTACTTCACTTCGGAATTTCAAAATCTAATACCACAAGAGATCAAAAATGTCTACAACAACATATTGGCTAGCTCATTAAAGGGCGGTTCTGGATTGAGAGACATTTCATTTAATGATAACATGACTACTATTGCTTATCAACCAATTACTCTGGACGGTAAATTTCTTTGGTCATTGTATATTAGTACTCCACATAGTCTGGCTTCCAATGTTGGTTACTTGATAAACCAACAAAAGAATTTCAGTACCATAGTAATAATAGTTGTTGGTTCTATGGCCTTTGGAATTGCATTTTTGATATTATCTTGGAATAAGAGACTAGAGGGTGCAGTTGAATCTAGAACTTTGCAACTAAAGGGGTCAAATGAATCGCTCATAGAATCAAATAGCCTGCTTGCTTCCGCAAACAAACAACTGGAAACGCACGATAACATGCAAAAAGAGTTTATTAATGTGGCAGCACACGAATTAAGAACTCCTATCATGCCTATATTGGGCGAAGCTGAATTAATAGAAAATGACATCAATGACAATGATTTTGCAAAGGTAAGCAAAGAACAAATTTCTTCGATAATTCGTAATGCAAAAAGATTAGATAGATTGGCAGGAGATATTTTGGACGTTACTAGTATTGAAGGAAAATCATTAAAACTGAATAAAACAATTTTTGATATCGATGAGATTTTATCACAATTAGTAAAAGAATATTCAAGGCAGATAGATAATGATGTTGTAAAGAATAAGAAAATTAAGATTCTTTATGAACCAATACATGTAAAAATTTTTGCAGACAAATACAGAATTACTCAGGTTATTTCAAATATTATCAATAATTCAATCAAGTTTACGGATCAAGGAATTATTTCCATCGAGGCAAACGTAACTACAAATGAACTAACCATCAAAATTAGTGATACTGGGAAGGGTATAGATGATGAAATAATCAATCGCTTATTCGACAAATTTGTTTCAAGATCAGAACAAGGAACTGGTTTGGGATTATTCATATCAAAGAATATTATTGAATCACATGGCGGAAAGATAAACGGATTTAATAATGAAAAAGGAACTGGAGCCACATTTGTTTTCATTTTGCCTCTGGACTTAAAATAGGATTGCAATGAATTCGTATTTTTACCATAGTACTTACTTTAATCTACATACAATCGATACATCATTCACATTAGTCCCAGTAATTTTTGTGTACAATGCACCATTTACACTATTAAACAATGTGTTACTATCATGGTTCTTTAGGTAATTTGATATTCTTAATTTCTTTTGTTTTATATTTGCAAGTAACTTTGGATTGACTATAGCACCTGCAGCAGACGAATTTCCATCAATACCGTCAGTTCCAAAACAAGCAATTGTAAAATCCATATCTTCATCTAAATTCTCAAAATGTGACGCAGCTGAAAGTGCTGCCTCTTGATTTCGTCCACCGATTCCTTTTGTTTTATTTTCTAAATCTACTGTTGTTTCTCCACCAAGAACAAATGCATATGGAGTTGACACAACGGGAAAATCATTAACAAGTTTGTAAAGCAAGTCACCAAGAACATTTGATTTTCCGGTAAATGCTGAACCCAAATACATTGTTTTTATGCCATTTTTTTCTAAAAACGATTTTATATTTTTGCAGGCAATATTGTTATTTCCTATAATAACGTTATATATATTGGTAAATACTGCATCATCAGGCTTTGGAGTATCTTGAATCTTCCCTGAAGCACCATTGCTAATCAAAATTCTCAATTTCTTAGATATAAGTTGCTGATTGTTCCACAGTTTGTACTTTATCAATATTTTTTTAGTGTCATAGAATGTACTCAAGTCTGCAGTAGTAGGACCTGATGCTATCACATCAATTTTGTCTTCAACTACATCTGACAGAATAAGTGTTATTACCTGGAATTTTTTATTAATGATGCTGGCAAGTCTTCCTCCCTTAATTTTAGAAAGATGTTTCCTAACTGTATTCATTTCATCAATTGTTGCTCCTGATGATAGTAGCTGCATAGTTATACGCTGCTTTTCATGTAATTCCATGACATCTAAGGGTAGGGGCATAAGGGCTGATGCACCTCCTGATAAGAAAATTACAAGTAGATCGTTTTTCTTTACTTTTTCTATAATGTTCAGAATTTTCTTCGTACCAATAACCCCATTAAAATCAGGTATGGGATGAGCGGCATTTGTTACTGAGCATAGGGTGCTTTTCATTTTGATTCCGTATGGAACAGTAATGCAGCATCCCTTGATTTTCTTGTCATTTATTATGTTCATAAATGCATCAGTCATTGAAGCGGTTGCCTTACCGGCACCAACCAAATAAATTGAATTGAATGAACCAAAATCAAACCTTTTTTTCTCTCCATTATAATCAAATATATTCAATGTATTGCCCCTCAGTTTTACCGAGTTTTTCACGATAAACCTCGGATTAACAGATCGTAGGCCAATTTCGATGGCATCTAGGGTTAATTTTAATGAATCAGAATAATTATATCGTAATATTTTAGACTTATTCTGTAATTTCAAATTCGTCATAAAATTACAAGTTTTCTTATGCTTTAAAAGAGTATTAATTTTACGACTATCTGCCACAGCTAGATAAATATTTTGAATACTATAACAAGTAGAGAAATAATGAAATTTTTTCAAAATTACTAAGTGTTCTTGATAAATTTTCTAACAATTAATTGACCATAGTAATAATATTTTTAAGTCGTTTAATAGATGTCGATAAGAAAAATCTTGTAAACATTAATGAGTATTATGAGCGCTAAAATAAAAAATGGTTGCGGATCTTCGATTACGTGGAAGAATGGGAAGAAGGGGTTTGATGTTTGTATCTTACTATGGAAAATCTAGAGCTTTTATTGCAAATTACAGTTCTTGGAGAGAATATGATTCAAAGGGTAAGACGGCCGAGGTAGTGTCCTCTATTATTAGCCATGAATCAATTCATCTTGCATTGAATAAATTTTCTGTTAATGCCTCTGACAAGCTAGACAACTTATTTGGAAGATCCAATTCATGGGAGGTTTACTCACATGGACTGGGAGATTTGAATAAGATCAGTAAGAACAACTATAAAAAATAGGGAATTGTCGGTCCTTAGCAGTAGTTTCTATCAATTATCCTCTTATTTAGTACAGTGAAATAATAATGATTTAAATTGTCTTCAGTAAATTTTGGACTGTATGCCTGTCTACTTTACCCCGCAGGATGCTAATCGAATTTTACCTGAAATAAAAAGAATATTTTCCAGTATTGTAATTCAAAAAAATAAAGTGATTAAACTTCAAGATGAATTGCAAAAGATGGTTAATGATGGGACAAAATTTACTATCTTTATAAATAAAAAGCAGGAACTAAATAAAGCTGTTTTCAAGCTCTATGAAACAATAGCGGAATTGGAAAATAAAGGAGTTATGATCAAGAGTGTGGATGAAGGACTCTTGGACTTTCCTTCCTTGAGATTTGATGAAGAAGTATGGTTATGTTGGAAAGAGGGTGAAAACGAAATAAAATTTTGGCATAGAAAGGATGAGGGTTTTATGGGGAGAAAGCCATTAGCAACCACGAACATTATTGATCGCTAAAAACAGGAATAACTTTTGCAACAACCATAATGTTACTACTTAGAAATATCATGGTAATTAGTGCCGCATTTACTTATTAGTATTCATTAATTATAATTGAAAGCGATCAGTTAAGAAAAGTTGTAGAGTACCGATCTCATAAGATTTAAATCATGTTGTAAGGCACGTTTTTATGGTAACTATCATAAATGCTTAAGGACCTTATCTCGAATTCAAATGATTTCACCTTTCATAAGAAAAAAATTAATACTGACAAAGACTCATTTGAAATCTTTAAGAGTATTTATCTCAATTATGAAAACGTATTTATTTTAGAATCCTTAACTGGACCAAAAGAACTTTCTGAGTTTTCAGTAATAGGATTTAATCCAGAATTTACAGTAATATGCGATAATGGAAAATTTCAAATTTATCGAAACGAAAAAATCATTTATGAAAAAAACGCAAAGGACCCTCTTCTAGAATTAAGACGAATCCTACCCACAATTGAAGAAAAAAAACTTCGTTATATTGGAGGAGCAGTGGGATATGTGAGCTATGAAGCAATCGGATTCTGGGAAACGATACAATCAAAAAGAGCACATAATATGTTTCCTTTGATGGAATTTGGGATCTACACAGATGGTGTTATCCATGATAAAAAAGAGAACGCAATCCATTATTTTCACATTGGCAAAAAATCTAGATTTAACGAGCTAGTAGAAATAATAAATTCCAAAAAAAGAATTTTAGGAAAAGGTATTTCCTTTTCCAAACCTACTTCAGAAACAACTAAAAGCAAATTTATCTCTAACGTGAAGAGAGCAAAAGAGTACGTCCACGATGGTGAAGTTTTTCAAGTTGTAATATCAAGGAAGTTCAATTTTCAAATATTTGGCGATCCCATATATCTTTATCAGAATCTAAGGAAATTAAATCCATCGCCTTACATGTATTTTTTTAGACGCAAGAAGAGATTCATTATTGGATCCAGTCCAGAAATGCTTCTCCGTGTAATTAATAATAAAATTGAAACATTTCCAATTGCAGGAACAAGACCAGTTTCAAATAAGCAGAGCGTTAATAATAAATTAAAGGCCGAACTTTTAAGTGATAAAAAGGAATTAGCTGAGCACACTATGCTTGTGGATTTGGCGAGAAATGATTTGGGAAGAGTATGCATATTTGGATCAGTACGTCCAAAAGAACTAATGATAGTGAAAAGGTTCAGCCATGTTCAGCATATTGTTTCTCATATAGTTGGGAATCTGTATGACAAATACGACTGTTTTGATGCTTTTAGATCTTTATTTCCAGCAGGTACCGTTTCTGGAGCCCCAAAAGTGAGGGCGATGGAAGTAATATCAGAGTTAGAAAGAACTACAAGGGGACCATATGCAGGAGCCTTGGGTTACTTTTCCTTCAACAGATCATGCGATTTTGCAATAATAATAAGATCCTTATTCATAAATGGAAATAATGCTTATATTCAATCGGGAGCCGGAATAGTAATGGATTCTATACCTGAAAATGAATACCTGGAAACAGAGCAAAAGGCTGGAGCGTTATTTTCTGCATTGAAAGCCACAAAAGATCAATCTAGATAATTACTATTTTATAGAAATCCTTAATTTGTACAGAACTGACCTGAACATTGCTATGAAATTCGGATATCTATAAGTTCATACTTCTCGAAGTTTACTATGATCAAAAGGCCTTGAATTTAACCAACTATACCTGAAAAAATCGAGGCACCACTCGTGAAATAGGTTATTGTTCTCTCTGTCAATACTACTAGAAAACGCTCCATTCATGTCAGTTTCGCCTTTGATGGAGGGAAACATCAACAATGCTTTTCTTTCATTTAAAAGAACAGAAACCTTAACTTCATCTATCATTTTTCTTTCTACTAGTCCAGATTTTAACAGTTCTGGATAATTAATTTCATTTAAGAAATCTTTCCCTTTTTTTGGTACTTCGGCATTTTTTGGTAATATGTAGTTAAATTTGATCTTTTTTTCCATTACAATTTTTGTAGCGACCTCCATAAGATCTAAAGGGACTTGTGGAATCATTCCATAGATATACTCATTAGAATCCCTGTACATTTCCTTGATTTCTTCAATAACTGCGACAAGACCCTGGATAAATTTGCTATCATCCAATGACCCAATTCTCTGAACAAACTTCATTGGAAGATTTCCAAAATTGTGCTCTGAAAAGTAATTCTTATTTTTTGAAAGAAAATTTATAGAAGGAATTTGAGTCGTTATGGTATTTCCAAAAGTTGTTAAAGAATACGAACCATTGGAATCTCGAGTAACTATACCAGAGTCCATGAGTCTATTAAAATTTCTGTGAGCTTCTTGCATTGTTATCCCAAGATGCTTAGCTAGCAAAGTCAAATTCATACTGCGGGTTTTTAGGGCATTGATTATCTGGAGTCTCTGGGAGTTTGATAACTCTATAAACGTCTTTTCAGAATCTTCAAAAATAGATACAGAATCTTCCATATCTAATTACAATTGCATTCATCTTTATAAGTTAATTTTCACGCCAAGTCTTCAGGGGAGCGACTATTAATCATGTTTTTATTTATAATATGTATTATGTCCACTAAGATAATTGTATGTTGAACTATTCTAAAGCTGGTGTGGACGTAAAGAAAGTTCGAAAACTACAAGGCAATATTGGTAAAATGATATTAAACACTCATTTAAGATTTGAAGATAAAAACTGGAAGGTTTTATCTGGCTTTGGGCATTACGCGGGGTTGATTGAGTTTGAATCGAAAATAATTGCATTGCATACTGATGGAGTTGGGACCAAAACAATTGTTGCACAATTAATGAATAGATTTGATACTCTTGGGATAGATTGTGTGGCAATGAACGTTAATGATATTATTTGTGTCGGTGCTGTACCAGTGGGTTTCTTGGATTATATTGCTTTGAGAAAGCCTGACAATTACCTTGTAAAGGAACTTTTGAAAGGATTAACAAAAGGGGCAGAGGAATCGGAAATGGCAATAGTCGGAGGCGAAACTGCAATACTTCCAGATCTTCTTAATCAAAAGGAAGAAAATTCATTTGATCTGGTTGGATCTGTATTTGGAGTAACTGACAAAAAAAAACTGGTACTAGGCGATAAGATCACTGAGGGAGATATAATAATTGGAATAGAAAGTAATGGATTGCATTCAAATGGTTATTCGCTTGCGCGAAAGGTCATTCTTCCGAAGTACAAATTGAAAGATCGACATATTTTCCTTGACAGCTCTATTGGGGAAGAACTTTTGAAGCCCACAAAAATATATGTCAAACCTATACATGACATACTCGACACCGAAAGAGAATCAGTTAGCGGACTTGCACATATCACAGGCGGCTCGTTCAGCAAGTTATCAAGGCTGAATAGTAGAGTCAATTATGATCTCAATAATCTCCCTACACAAAATGGTATCTTTAAACTCATTCAGAAGCAGGGAAAAATATCGCATAAAGAAATGTATTCTACATTTAACATGGGTGTTGGTTTTTGTATTATCGCTTCAAAGTCAAGATTGGACAGGATAAAAAACATCTTGGACAAACACAAACTAAAACACTTTGAAATAGGGTTTATCACTAAAGGAACAGGAAAGGTGTTTATAACAACATTAGGAAGAAAATATGCCTTGACTGATTAATTGTATGAAAATTTATTCATAGTTTGAGGATGTGAATCTATCTGTTTCTTGACGATAATTTTTATTTATGATGCGATACCTGAACCTATCAAGCGCCATCTGTCGGCTATTCTTCTACTTATGGCAACCCTGTTCTGGATAACCATACAAACAGGTTTCTTTAATTTAATTTCTACAACATGATCCTTTATATGAGTAACTGTACCTAGTGTCGCGGCAGTTCCAATATTTAATCGCAAAGATTCTTTTATCTTAATCGGATCAACTTTAACTAGTTCTTGTGTCCCCACGGCAGTTTCAAAAAGGTTGAGTTCAATAGTAACATCATACACATCTGGAGGAAGTGAACTTGGGAGCCCTACTAATGATCCTATTAGCGAATCACTCTTTACTAAATAAGGATCTAATGTTGTTCCAAGAGCAACAAGACCGCCGGGTTTCACTATTTCAACAATCCCTGCACCAGTACCTAGAGATGAAATCTTTGACATTATAGGGACGTATTTTTCCTTTTTTTCATCATAAATACCTGGTCGTATTTCAATTTCATCACCAGTCTTAAAATCTCCTTGTATTAACGAACCCCCAATTACTCCTCCTTTTACTTCGCTTATTGGAAGACCCGGCTTGTTAATATCAAATGATCTTAGCACATGCATCAATGGTTCAGAATTTTTAGATCTTCCAGGAGTTTTTATATTGGTTTCAATGGCTTCAATTAGCGCATCTACATTTAATTTATGTTGTGCAGAAACAGGAATAATTGGCGCGGTGTCAGCTACGCTACCTTTGACAAAATTCTTTATTTGTTTATAATTATCAATTGATTCTTCATAAGATACCAAATCAACCTTATTTTGGACTAGTACAATTTGCTTAATGCCAAGGGTTTGTAAAGCAAGTAGGTGTTCCCTTGTTTGCGGCTGAGGTACTTTTTCATTTGCTGCCGCAACCAGTATTGCTCCATCCATCAAAGCGGCTCCTGAAAGCATATTTGCCATTAAACTTTCATGTCCGGGTGAGTCCACAAAGCTAACTACACGTTGAAATTGAGATGATTGGCCACAGTTTTTACATTCTGGCTGAGTTGAATAACATATTGGAGTTGGGCAATTCTCACATTTATAGAAGGCTGCGTCCGCATATCCCACTTTTATCGTAATTCCTCTTCTTAATTCTTCGCTATGACCACTGGTCCAAACACCAGTTATGGATTCTACTAAGGTAGTCTTGCCATGGTCAACATGACCTGATGTTCCTATATTAACACAAGGTTGATATCCATATTGTTTAATGTACCAATCGGGTAAAGTATTCTTCCAATGCAATATGTATACTGAATTTTCACAGTGATATTAATTTAATTATAATTGTGTTGCACAAATCAAAAAATAATACAGGTGCAAAAGAATTGAGTAATGCCCTATTTTTCAGTTTTTTTAGGTTCTGCCAGTTCAGATTCTGCCGGTTCCCCGGTTTCTGGCAAGTTTCCCCCTAGGAGTAAACAATTAATCTGGTATATCTCTTCTGTAATCATGTTACCTCTAACCAATTTCCTCTTTCTAATCCCTTCTCTATCATCTCTCATCCCTGCCCCTTTTGATAACAATACGTATTTTTTGACACCGCCGTGGACATCCTTCCTTATTGGTGTTCCAGATTTATCGCTACCTCCTCTCAATTCAATTTTTCCAGAAGAGATACCAACCACTGAGGCATCAACAATTTCTCCTACCCTAAGACCAACTAAAGGTTGAGCTTCTTTATCTTTTAGTTCTTTGCTAATACTCTTTCCTTTTTTATCAGAAACTATTATCTTAAATTGAGTCAATATGAATTCAACCACAATAAAAGCTTTAATTAATCTTTGCGACTTGCAAGGATTCAAATAGATTAATAAACATTAATGCGGAAAATCAATTAAGTGACAAAAGAGATAGATAATGACCAACTAAATGAAATAAAATGCCTAAGATGCGGAATTACAATGATTAATATCCAATCGTGCCATCTCAGATGTGAAAATTGCGGATCAGAATTGACTTGTTCTGATAAGGGATCGTTTTGGTAAAATCAAATAAATAATAAATTAGAAATCCAAACCAGGATTACTGACTTGATCCGTTCCCCCTAAACTGAAAATTATCTGCTAGGTTCTCGGCTATAGTTTTCATCATGTTGATATAGTTTTCATAATTGTCTGTATAACCACAATGTTCGCACTTGACTATAGTGAGATCATTATTAACCTGTGCCTTATTATCGCATTTCGGACACTTCGCATCCAGCAAGATAATCATGAATTATTTTTTCTCATTATTATATTTTAGTAGTTATTTTGATTGAATACTAAATTGACGTAGTATGGGAGTCGCCTTAATAATTATGATCTCTGAATTAGGATTATTATTATTGATCTTCTCAAAATCATCTTTTGAGCAAGAAACCACAATCATCTTTTTTTCACTTGAATAAAAATCAAACAAAGAGTCATGTCTTTCAACATCCCCCACATAATCCTTCAATCTTGATTCCAGCCTAGACAGTATGTCCAATTTGTCTCCCCTCATTTCGTTAGGGTCAAATGTCCATGAGATTATGGCCTTTGTTTTACTTGCTTTCAACTCATATTTCTTTAGGATAATCTTGATTTGTTCTGTTAAATGCTTTAAATAATTTTCTACAGTGGCAATATTTCCTTTTACTAGGAGTGTCAGTGGGGAAATTCCTGTTAATGATGCTAAAATAGTGTTCAAGTCAAATAAACCACTTACAAGATCGTCAATGTACAATTCACCAAATGATTCATTTTCCATTATTTGAGATTGAAAAGTATGGTCAGTAAATTTACAAATTTCAAAAATGGGTGACATTAAACCATAGTGTCTCAAAATTCGTATAGAGTATAGATATTCTGCAGATTCAACATCTACCACTTTGATTCTATTTGCAGGTTCAAGTCCGCTCAATAAACTTGTCAAATTCGAATCTAATTCGGATCTTGTACCGACAATACCCTCAAACAAAGTTGAGGATATGGAACTTAGCGGCATATAATGATAGTAAATATTTTTTCCGACATTGAGACCAGTTCGATGTTCAATCAATGTTATGTTTTCATTGTTTATACCAAAACCTGCAGGCACCGTGTAAATTATGGAAGTTTCCTTGTTCACATGCTTAATTACATCTTGAAATTTAGATCCAATGTGATTTTTTGCATCGGGCCATGATTTTCTTATTCTTGGAGTAAAAAAAACGTATGATGCATTACCTATGGCTACATCAAATGGTTCAAAATCTAAGAGTGTCTCGTCTTGAATAAAAGAGGTTACACTAGAATATGTTTTTGCAATATCTGGTTTAAGTGCAATAGCCATCCCAGACGAGTCATCAATAATTGAAACTGGTATACCTTTAGCGGAAATATGGGAGGCAATCTTATACCCCTCAGTACTTAATCCATAAACTGCCACCTTCGAAGAATCAACACCCAATAGTAGTATCTACCCCAAATTGCATATTTTTGTTCCTGCACCAAAATTAAGATTGGTTGAAGAAAAGTTTTTTCCATGAGTTTACTAATACATGATGCTTGAGAATCTGGTTTGACGTTTTAACACCAAAACAAGTGATGTTCTTCAAATACGCAGTAGAAGATCTAAAAGAAAAAGATCACAAAGTACTCTGTACGGGAAGAAATTATAGGGAATGCTTTAGGTTATCTAAATTAAGGAAATTTGAACTAAAAATAATTGGAAAATATGGTGGTTCATCAAAATATGATAAATTGAGAGCAAGTTCCAGAAGAATTTATGATCTAGCTAAGGAAGTAGATAAATTCCAACCTGATCTTTGTGTTAGCTTTTCCTCCCCAGAAGCAGCAAGAGTTGCATTTGGTTTAGGAATTCCCCATATTACTTTTAATGACTCACCTCATGCTTATGCAGTTCAAAGGTTAACTATTCCTTTTGTTACATACCTTCTATGCCCTTGGATTATTCCTTACTCCGCATGGAACAATTTGGGTATATCAAAAAAACAAGTAGTCCGATATCATGCACTTGATCCTGTCGCCTGGCTAGGGAGAGAAACTAGACAGTTCGATCGCGACCAATTAAAGCAAAAATATAATCTTAGAAAAAAAAGTACCATTGTAATTAGACCGGAAGAAAGTAAGGCATCATACTTAATAGACAAAAATACCAATATCGATAATATATTAGAGTCAATAGTTGAAACCTTTCATAAGACCACAAATATCTTAGTATTGTGTAGATATCAGGATCAAATACGGCAGTACAATGAAAAGTATGGACGTAAAATTAAAGTTTTGAAGAATGTTGTAGACGGAGCAGAGCTAATATCCATTGCTGATATATTTGTTGGAGGAGGAGGCACCATGACTGCCGAATCCGCACTAATGGGAAAACCCACCATCTCAATTTCACCTATTAAATTCTACGTCGATGATTTTCTAATAAGAAATGGTTTGATACATAAGGTTACAAACTCGACACAAATTGTAAAGTTATTGATTCAGATACAAAATGATAACAGATTCAGTATTAAACAAAATAATCGTGCACAACAAATTTTGAAGAATATGGAAGATCCCACAAATACATTAATGAAAATTGTTGACAGGTTCGTAGCTTTATAAATCTGATAATTGATAAGAAAATGTCCGGCAGCCCGGTAGAGAATTTAAAATTCGCTGAATGTAGTGGCCAAGCATAGAGGCCTTTGGAGCCTTTGACCCCAGTTCGAATCTGGGCCGGGCTAATTTAGTTCTAAAAATATCAATATGATGGATGTCATGAAATATTATGAGACTTTCTTAAACGCTCTTGATCCAATTATTGAAAGTGTTCGTCTGAGGAGGAAAATTGAGTTTTGAATTTCGTTATGCTCTCTTAAATTACTATATGTAACGCCATATTTATGGGCCAATAAATCAAATATTGCTACTATAAAAAGGAAATGATGAGCTAAATTATTTTAAAAAATAGACGAAATTATTTTTAGACATTATATTCTTTTGTAGTATCAATAAGTTCGTTGATATTTGAAAAAAGCTGTAAAAATCGTAATCCTTTTTCAGTGATCCTATAAAGGTGTTCATCCTCTTCAAGTTTTATTAGATCATTTTCGAGCATTATGGACAAATATTTTTTGAGCTGATAATGAGAAAGAAAGGACTTGTACATGATAGTTGTTATTCCAACCCCTTTATTGCTATTTGCAGATTGCAAAATAGACGCAAAAATATCAGTCCTACTTCTATATTTCATTTTTTACGATGATAAATACACAATCAATTTTAATATGTCTTGTGGACGTCTGTACTTGAATTATACTCGACGCGATTTGAACGATAAAAGACTTGTAGCTTGGTATATTCGATAATAACTTGACGTTTGTTGCTTATTTATGAAATGGATCTAAAAAGTAATAAGTAAATATAATTATTTATGTTTAGAATTGGAAGACACTCAAATCAGGTATAAGATAACACAACTGTCAGATAATGGCATTAACATAACTTTGTCTCTAATTGAAGATATCGAATTAGAATCCGTCTCACAACAACAATTAATGTTAGAAGCAATTGATAGATCCATATCTGATGAAGAGGTCAAACAGCAGATAAGACCAATTCTTGAAGCTATTCTGCGATCCCAGCCACAAACAGTTATCAAGACATATCCAAAGACAGTAATTCAGATAAATATGCCTAGAAAAAAATACGAAAAAATAGGGAGCCCACTTGTGGGAGGTAAAATCTTGATTGATATCAAGCTCGATACAAAATAAACCGTTTCAATATTATAACAAGGCCACTTTTTCTAGACGTTGAATTATGATCGCAAGTTAAAGATTTCAAATTCTATACGGTATACATTATCCCGCCAGATACTATTGGAACCGCATCTACACTCGCAATCTCTTTTATTCTGGCTATTAAAGCATTGAACCAAAGGCTATCTATTCCCTGACTCCATATTGTTATTTTCTTGTAATCTCTCTTAACTCCGTCATTAAAAAAACCGTTACAGTCTTCTACTGTGATATTATTGTACTTTTGACTTATTTCCTCAATTAACCCATCAGCTTCAGTTACCAGATATACAATTGTTAACGTAGGGAAAGGGATAGTATTTGAAGCTGTTGAAGACATATCTTCTGCCATCTTGATCCAAGTAGTTATTTTAAGAAGATCAATATCTGGTTTTCGTAAGAGCCTCAATAGTGATTCTCTTCTGTCTGGTTTTATTTTCCACCTTATGGTAGTTTGATTTAAAACAGATATATTTCTGGCTTCTTAGATCTTGTTCCATGAATGATGTTGATTTCTTGAACAGTCTGTTGGCAATAGATCCGTCATTAAGGTTTTCAGGATTGGTCGAAAAATCTGGTCATCTATGTGCAAGCATAATTCGTCAGGGACTTAATGAGCATCTTAAAGGTAGAAATCCAGAAATAAGCTATACTCAATCTGCCTATATTGTTGAATTAAGAAAGATATTTGAAAATGAGTTAGGACCTCTAAAATCAGTTATTTACATTTATGATAAGGTAGTAATGTTTACAATTCCACTGAAAAATCATATCGTAGTTTTTTCAACAGATACGAATATCAATATTGATAGTATCTTCGAGAAGGCAAAATCATTTATAAAGAATGTAGAAACTGAGTTGGACCTAGAATTAGATATCAAAAATATTAGTCAAGAAAAGAAAGAGGGCGTTAGAAATTTGTATGATTCCGGAATATCAGAAGAGATGATTGCAGAACAGCTTGACCTGAACTTATCAACTGTAAAAAGTTTGGTAAAGATAATTATGACTAACCCCAAGTAGTTCATTAGCAATTTCATAACTCGATTAGTAATGATCTTGGGTAGCCGTTGAATCAAAAAAAATTATTTTACTCACTGCTCAATATGAAAAGTATTAGCCGTACGCATTCATTTCATTTTCTGTATCTTGACTTTTAATCTTTGTAAGCTCTTTTTCGATCTTTTCTGCTTCCTGTAGTAACAATGGAACATTACATGATACTCCTGGAACAAGATTGCTTATTGTAGTAGACAGTTCTGCTGCAGCTCTAAAATCGGGTATCCCCTCAATAATTTTTACCAATAAGATGATTATATTAATTCCTAATTGGGAGCTTTGATTTAGGAGAACTGCTGGAATCCCTCCTACAGTGCCATTTTTTAGTAATGATATTTTAGAATCTTTTAATTTATTCCTCGCTTTTAGTGTATTCCCAATTCCCATTATTGAATATTCTGTTTGATTAACCGTTTCTTGTTGTTGAGGATTAACTATATTACTGGAGCTAATAATGAGGTCACATTCGTTCTCTTTTGCCCAATTAAGCATGGTGTTTCCTATTAAGAAATAGAGCGATGGATCTATGCTCACTTCGGAAATAAAAATTGATGTTTTCAATTCTTCATTGGCATATATCCTGACTGGAAAATATGGTACAGAATTCCTAACTATTGACAATTGAGAAAAATATGGAGACTCTATTGTTGCTACTAACTGGGTATTAATTGAGTGTAAGATACATTCAGAAGCAATAGTATTAGTTATACCAGTTGTGGCAAAACCGTCAATCACTGTTCCACCTTTAAGATTCATTTTCTTTAAAGTGTTAATCCCTAGGGTCTGAATATTTGACATAAATTAAACTTAAAGATACTACTTTAAGAATCTTAATAGACATATGATCAAAACAAAATCATTATTATCAGGGTGTCAGAAGGTAATGTGATAGCGTAATTCTAGAATTTAAGAAAATTCAAGATTTTTTTGAAATTTTCAGGACTAAGGTTTTTCTTGTAATCCTTAATAATTTTTATCACCTGTTTGTTATCGTTATCCAGTGAATCTCTGAGTCTGTCATAAATTGGACCGTTTAAAAAGAAAGATTGAGAAACGTTAGTTACATTACCTGTCCTCCTCTTTGTACTCGAAGTTTCAAAATCCAATATTGTCGGGGTTCCGTCATTGGAAATTATTATATGTTTGTCAAGTCGATTTAGTTGACCGTGATCAAGTTTGATACGATCTAAGTGAAAACATTGTTGAAGGATCGAACAAGTGCATTTTAGAATTTTTTCACAAGTGCTATTTTTTGAATTATACCAATCTAAAATATTAGAGCCTTTGATATATTCCATCAATATAAAATTTTCCGAAAAATTCAGTAAGAAAGGACCAATACCGATAGAGTTTGCAAGTGATTGATATAATACCTCGTCATACATATTTGCTCTATTTGCATCAGTTCTCCTTATTTTTAGTACAAAATATCTATTTCTACATCTAACCAATGTTACTATACCAACAGAACCTTTACCGAGTATAGATATTTTATGCAATTGGACTTTACCAGATGAGTATACCGAGCTAATATCTAACGATAATAATTCTTGAATCCTCTTATCGTACGTGTTTTGGTCAAACGAGGGATAGGTTAGTAAAAATTTTAGCCTGTCCTTATTTTCAGAGTTTAATAAATTCTCCATCACGAATCATAAAATCAATGGCAGAGGAAACAAACATGTCCAGTTTCCTTTCATTTCCCAAATACACAGAATAACCATCACGAAGATCTAATGTAACTCCTGTAGGATTGCTTGATTCAATATCTTTTTCTATTATTTGCGTTACATGTGCTTTAATTGCGGTCTCTTTTCTTTCTTCAAGACTTACTATTCTCATATTGTCAGGCCATATCAGAAGAGATGTTTTTCCTCTTTTCTTGATAAATGAATTGGTTTCACTTTTTCTAAATATTTCAGGTCCTAAATTCAGATTTATTTTTGAAAGATTTGTAAATTCTATCATAAAAATAAAGACAGCACGTTCTTGTTCATCTGTAAAACAATTTTTCTTTATTATTTTGAAACCTGAATTTTGTAGCTGCTTTGATATGCTAATTAGTTTTCGCTTAAGTTGCCCCCACAAGATATCGGGACTTCTTTTCTGTATTTTAAATTCGATAATTAATAAATTTGATTTGATACTGCAGACTATATCCTTGGTTGATTTGGATGATTTTTTAAAAAATTCGATAGACGGATGTTTCAGAAAAAGTCTTGAAGCCAGTACAAATTTTGCAAGACACTCTGACGATATTGCAGCTCCCAGATTCCTGTTAGAATCAATAGGATCAATTATAATTATGGGACTATCAAATTTTTCAATTGTTTTTGGATTTACTGATGCAGAGGAAATAACGTACTTTGGCTTGTAGTCGGCAAATATTTGAAGAACATTTCTAAATGATCCATATTTGAGAACAAGTACTTCGGTAACATACCCACTAAAACCTGAAACAGATATTTGAGAACCGTATATTCCAATTGATTTGAGAAACTTCTTCAAGACCCTTACTTGATTCTTTAAAAAATCGTCTAACTTGCTTTGCATAAAAATTGTATGAAATGGAGATCTGTCTGCGGCACTTTTCCATCTGTTTTTTTCAACCTTGTAACACGGCACAATGTTAATCCTGATTCTATTAACTTGTCCTTCGACATATGGATGTTCAGAGTAGCGTAGATATGGCTTGTATTTTTTTAATGCATAAAAACCAACCGATTTTCCCAATTCTTCAAATTCTTTTCTTTCTACAGTTGATTCTATCATCACAAAAAAATCAATGTCTGTGTCATTCTCAAGCCAAGTTCCTTTGGCGAACGACCCACCGACTATAACTTCTAATATTCTCTTATCTTTATAGTTATTAATTTCATTTTTTATCTTTATTGATATTTTGTCTAATTTGTTTTCCTTTGATTTTGACGGACAGGAGGAATCTAATATCTTCAATGTAATGTTGTCTATCGTATCATCTATCCTGTTCATTTTCCCTTCACAGTAATTATGTTCTCATAGACAGGACCTTCAGTTGTAGTGGCGCTCTTCTTTACGGAAATTGTATCTATTTTATCAATAAGCGTATAATTGGACATAAAGTTATGTAAATTCAAGTTTAGGGCCACCCTCCTTATTCTAAATAGTGTTATGTGTGGTATTATCTCTTTTTCTATCTTGATGTCCAAATCAGCCAGATTTGAAAGTACTATTTGTGCCATCTGGTTGAAAGCACTCTTGGTTTCTTCATCCAATCCTATCCATATTACTTTGGCACACGTGTTGTTCGGGAATGCTCCAATCATGTCATACTTTATTTCAAAGGACTGAAAATCAACCTCTGAAATTTTTGTAACTATCGTGTCAAGCATTGAATTGTTTATTTCCCCGAACGTAAAGTGAAAATTTTCTTGCCCTACCAATTTTAGATTTTTTCTATCCAAACCCAAAGAAGTGATTAATTCCTGCTGTATCCTTTGGATTTCATTTTTCTTGTAAATATCTGCAGCGATAAATACCCTTGGCACAGCAACAATTTATCGAATCTCCCAATATTAAAATTTGAGCAGACTTAAATTGAAAAAGCGATTTACAACTATGTAAATCATTTTGTTATATTATACCATTATTTTATAGCAAATAATAAATAATTTATCAAAAATCCATTGAGTATGTTATTTGGAAGAAATAAACTTAAGGATGGAGATTATGTTTTTGTATCTCAAACATTTGCCGAAAAAACTAGGCTTGTTATTGGAAAAATTATGAGGTTAACGGACTCAGCGGCAAGGATTAGAGGTTCATACGTTATTCCAATAGGGTTGATAGAAAAGGTTTCTTCTGGACGTGGAGAGGGAAGGCCGAGAGACGTCCTCGACAGTCCAGATCCGGACAATTGTATATTCATGTTAATCGATAATGTTGAAACTGGCAACTTTGACGAAGAAATTGACAGAAATTCATCAAAGATGAGGTGGATAAACGAAGAAAGATTTCACGTGCTTGATGGATGGGTAAAGGAAAATCTTCCTGAAATTTTTGCAAATGTGCTGAGGGCTACATCTCCTGATGATAGAATGCAAGCAAGGACCATATTGCTGGAAAAAATGAATTCAATTTATGAACGAGATCTAAAGGATCACATGTATGCCGTGGCTAGAAGTACCAAAATATTATGAATTTGAAAGTTTTATATTATGGTCATAGGTAGAGCATTCTTAAAATGGAATACGTATATGCTGCATTATTATTACACAAATTAAAGAAAGATATCACTGAAGATAATGTAAAGAATGTCATAAAGGCTACCGGAGAAAATCCAGATGAAGTTAAGATAAAGGCGCTAGTAGCAGCCTTAAGTGAAGTAAATATAGATGAATCATTAAAGGCAACTCCTATGGCAATGGCAGTGCCTTCCACTACAACAGCTACTGCTGATGGTGGAGCAGCACAAGGAAAGGATGAAAAGAAAGAAGAGAAAAAGGATGAAAAGAAAGAAGAGGAAGCTCTAGAAGGATTATCTTCTTTGTTTGGTTAGGCAATTTCTTTTTTTCTAATTATTTTTCAGTGGTATCCGCTCTTTTCGTTTGCCCTATTAATTAGGGCAGCTAGTTCAAATTTATTCGAAATCTAAGCCCAAAATGTCGAGGGCAAGTAATTAATCAAGTATATTTTAATATCCAGTTAGTATGGTAGATTGCAATTATGGTCAATTAGGGTAACAAATGATGAAATTTGGTTCCTATCCATGTAGATAGGAGAGGTAAATCTTAGTAGGCTTAACTAATTGCGTATCCTTTGTTCTTGAGCTGAGCAGCTAGATTATTAGCCTTCATTGCTGATATTGAAATTATAAATCCTGCTGTTTCTTTTGACAAATAGTTTGATTCGATTGCAAGAGACAGTGCATGTTTGAATGCCTTTGATAACAATAATCTCATCGACTCCTGTGTGAAGTAACTAGATTCAACTGCAAGAGCTATCGATTCATTATGCGATCTGCTCAATTCATTTTTAAATTCATCCAGGTCAATTCTTAAATCTTTTTCTGCAAATACTAACTTGTCTGCAATAGCGTAATTTACTACAATTCCTGCTTCTATAGGTTTTATATTTAACTTTGAAAGAAGAGACGCAAGCTTTGTAGATATTACATCACCTGGTTTTGCAACCACAGTATCTTTGCTTACCCATATTGTCCCTTGATTTATTTTTGTAGGAACATTTGCTTCTTTGAATTCTGATAATACTGGTCCAGGAGTTATACCTGTATCTCCAGCGGGAATTAAAATTTCAATTCTTGTTATATCTCCACCTTTTGCAGGTAGAAATACCTTATTTTGATCGAAAATGAGGTTTAACTTAAATGGACTAATATTAGTAAACATGAGTGCACATTGTCCTTCTAACTGGGAACTCAATTCATCTATGCCATGTACATGTGATATCTTTTCAAATGCCCTTTGTGTTACCCTATTTTTAATTACTTTAATCACTATCTCTTTGTGGAATTTTTTCCTTATCTTCATTAACTGGGTAGCTCTAACTTTGTTCACTTTTGAAAGAGCAACCACATTGTAAGATTTTGGAAGCTCAAGCATTTGTTGATATAATTCCTGCTTTCCTTTTGGATAACTTGTTCTATTATGATTTTTAGTTGAACTCATGAAATATCTCCTTACTATTGTTTTTCTCCAACTACTGATGCCTTGGATGGCTTGCTCATTGTAAACTTTATTATGGCGTTATGGATATTTTTGTCACCCTGAGGTAATTTTTTTTCAATTGCTGAAATTACAGCAAGTGCATTATTCACAAGTTGGTCGTCTTGCATTTTCTCGTCACCTATCTTTGCAGAAATATTAAGTTGACTTTTTACCCTTGCTCTAACTGATCCTCTGAACCTCTCTGTAATATTCTCTATGGGTGCTCCATAGGGCAGTGGAGACGGCATTTTACCTTTAGGGCCCATGAATTGTCCGAGTGAACGACCTACACTGGACATTAGTGAAGTATCGGACAAAAAGAAATCATAACCTTTAACAATTTTTCTTGCATCCTTTTTGTTTGTTCCAAGTCTATCTAATTCTTCAGGTTCAACTACTCTGTCAACTCGTGCCTTTTTGGCTCTCATTCCCATATCGCCCGATGCGAATACGCATACAGTTGAATTCTTTGTTATTTTGTTAGGAAGATTTACAACTTCGTTTATACTAAATCCTTTCTTGACATCAATGTCTTTTAATATGAGTGTTAATTCCGCAGACTGAGTGAAATTCCGCTTTGTAATTCCATCTCGTGCATTTTTTATCATACTTTTTAATCGATTATCATCAAGCATAGTTGAAAAATTTAGATTCCAAGCCTCTTATAAACGTGAGTTGGATATCCTTATGGAAAGCACGGGCCCGGAGGGCTTCGATCCCTCGACTTCCGGCTCTCTTTGTTAAACTTAGAAGGCAGGCGCTCTATCCAAGCTGAGCTACGAGCCCATTTGATCTGCATTATTTTGCAAACCCAGTGCAAAAAGGAAATAAAATATTCACTTATAAACTGTTCAAAAATTTTAGAATATTTTTTTCCGATTTGCAATCTGGTATGAGGAAGTGAATTGTTTGAAGTAAATAACACGCTTCACTAAAATCCCTCCGGCAAGTCTCTATTCTAAAGGAAATTGAGTAGGTCTCAAGACAAGATTGGCTTTGCACGCAAGACCATGATTAATTCCAAAAATTTAGCTTGTTGCACATCTGACTTACCATTTTGTAATCTTGATTACTTCGAAGGCCTCAGCGTATTTGGAATCAATTTGATATCCTCTATAGGAACATCTACCAATAATGGCAGGTATCCACATATCACCACACCGAACAAACTGGGATTGAAAACACTCTAAAGCATTCTTTTTTATTTCTATTGTTTCGGCAATATCTACAAACAATTGAGGTCTAAATGAATGTTCAGTAATCCCCCCCGGTATTGTCGTCTCGTACATGAATAAGTTATTTTGATCTCTACAAGCTGATATCACACTTTTTGTCAAGACTTGATGATCCTGATGAGAATCTCCATGCCATTGTGTGAAAACTGAATCTGGTTTGTGTTCCTTAATAATTGAATCTATCATGGAAACTAATTTTCTTCCAAACACCATTTCTTCGGGAGATAAGTCAAGGAATATTGGAGATTTGCATCCCATTACCTTGGCAGATAATATGGATTCAGATATTCTACCATTTTTGGTATCTGTTTTAACAAAATTTGGTAACGTAGCTATAACAGGCTGTATCTGGTAACCATTTGAGGATAGTTTTGCGATGGTTCCGCCCATCCCTATCTCCAAGTCATCTGGATGTGCCCCAAAAGCTAGAATATCTTTAGATTTCATACAATCAGACTAAGTAATTTTCCTATTTATGTACTGTTGATAGCAGGTGGGACTAAACCGTAACCCCTTATTTCTCTGAACCTTCTGTAATCTTGATCAACTTCCATAGCCGCGATTAGTATCTTGCTTTTTATAGATTTTGATGATTGCAAAAACATCTTTGTGTCCTTGGGTAAACAATGTCCTCCCACACCGTCACGAGGTTCAAGTATGTTTACATTCCATTTAGTATTTAATGCATCTCTCAATTCTCCAAAGTTGACATTATTTGCCTGACAGTAAAGATAGAGATCTTCTGAAAATGCAATTTGCATATATCTATCAGCGTTTTCAATTATTTTCGTCAATTCCGCAATTTCTATTTCAGATACTGGATGCATTGGAATTCCAAGACCAGTTTTCTTGGTTGTGTTATTGTTATTATTAAATTCTAGAATTTCGTTTCCACTGTCATAAAATTGCATAGCTCTCTTTAGGCAACAGTCACTGACCCCGCCGACCACTCTTAATTGATTTACCCCATGC
>VBPX01000035.1:29831-64745 GCA_005877075.1 Nitrososphaerota archaeon
TTCTTTGAAGTTCCCTTTGGAACTGTACTTTCTATGGTAACAAGGGAACCATTCTTCGCTTCTTTAGAGATTCTTCGCGCAAGTGAAAATAGGCCATCCAAGTAAGGAGTATATTCATCATTTTGATCATGGGTAGATACACATAAAATAAAAACGTCAATGTCATCAAAGCATTCAATACTTTTGATACCATAATTCTTTTCCGCATTTTCTACTTTTGAGGGATTGATATCATATCCAAACGTTTCAAATCCTCTTTCCTTAACATACTTTGCAACAGGCAAACCGAGTTGTCCAAGGCCTATGATTAAAACCTTCTTTATTTGCGATACTGACTCTATATGCATTTTGTTGACACTAAGAATTCTTAATATGCTTATTAAAGTCTTGAGATGGAATAGAATGTAAGTTAATCACTAAAGAAATTTCTGTTCAGTTCGTATAGAACTTTGTGTATAATTTTTCCATGTCTATCTAGTAATGTACCTTTGTAGTTCCAAACGTTTTTGCTCTTTTTAAGGTAAATCATTTGCTAGATATAAATAATCAAGCAGAAATAATAGATATGTGATACGAATTGGTTTAATCGGTAAAACAAATACGGGCAAAACTACCTTCTTCAATTCGGCAACTTTGGGCAATGAGGAAATTGCAAATTATCCGTTTACAACAAAAAAACCAATTCACGGAAACGCTCATGTTATTACGTTATGTGTTCATAAAGAATTCGGTGTAGTAGACAATCCAAGGAATTCTCTTTGTAAAGAAGGATGGAGGTTTATTCCTGTAGAGTTAATAGATTTACCTGGCTTGATAAAAGGTGCATGGGAAGGGAAGGGTCTTGGCAACCAGTTTTTGTCTGTAGCTGCACAATCTGATGTATTACTTCACATAGTAGATGCGTCAGGAAGCATCGATGCATCTGGAAAAATAGCCGAACCAGGGGTAGGAGATCCAATTGCAGATGTTTCAGATATAGAAGAGGAATTAGTTCTATGGTACCTGAAACTATTTGAAGGAAACAGGGAAAAAATTTCAAGAATGATTAATACTGGCATGGGCGCGGTACGCGCTGTTACTGAAATATTTAGAGGTATAGGCGTAAAAGAATGGCATGTAAAAAGATCTATAAATGAAAATAATCTGGGTGATAAGAACATAGACGAAATGGATCCTGACGAAAGTAGAAGATTTATTTCTACATTAAGAGAGATTTCGAAACCTTCTCTAATAGTTGCAAACAAAATAGATCTTCATCCTGCCGCAGAAAATTTCAAGAGATTACGTGAACACAACAAGCACATGTTTGTAATACCTTCAAGTGCAGACGCAGAATTGACTCTAAGGCGAGCTCAGAACAAGGGGTTAATAAAATATTCTCCGGGAGATGAAATTTTTGATATCTTTGAGAATACCATACTAAATGAAAAACAAAAATGGGCACTTAATTTCATTAGGAAAGATGTGTTGGGAGAATATCTTAGGACTGGAGTACAATTTGCATTAAATATTGCCGTATTCAAGTTACTAAATATGAATGTCGTTTATCCAGTTTCTGATGCAAATAAATTGTCCGATAAAAAAGGTAACGTTTTGCCAGACGCATTTCTCATGAAAAATGGTTCAACCGTACAGGACCTCGCAGGTGAAATACATACCGAATTATCTAAAGGAATTGTTTATGCAGTCGACATTAGAAACGGTTTAAGATTACCTGGCGATTACCAAATAAAGGACAGAGACGTATTGTCTATAGTTTCAACCATGATAAAAAAATAGAGTTACCAGGCAATCCATAATTTCATTGAAAATATGATTATGAATTCTGCCATTCAATTTGGCTTATTTCAGATTTAAAATTTTTGGTCCGCAGCTCCTGGAGATCTTGCTTCAAATGTTCTTGACAATAACACTAACACACGACGGGGCCAATCAGTCGGTTGGTTCATGGATTCGTGCTGATCTGGGATCCACTGAGCATTTGCAGTGTAGACAGTACCTGGTATAAAGGGAATACAAGAACGTATAATTCTGTTATAGCCACATCAACTGACGGAACTACATTTACAAATGTATTGAATAGTGTAAGTAGCGGCACTACACTTAATTCTGAAAAATACACCATTTCTAACACAAAAACAGTCGCAAATACGCGGTCCTCTATAATAGAACTTGATATATTTGATACGTCTTCATAATTCCCATCTTCTCTAACAGGTGAATATAATTAGGGGCCTAGCCTGACTCTATCTGGATCCAACTGATGAGCTAGTAAATTAATATTAATTTTGGTTATCATCAGTTGGTGAAATAACTATTTGTAGCTAACCAAAAGGAATGTAATTAAGAAAGATATAGACTAAATCTTACTCCAATGCAGCAACTTAAGTTGTTAGAAATTTCGAACACAACTGCAATGAAATTTATTTTTTATAATCACTCAAAATATCCCTGTATCTTACATCTTTATAAGCTATATACTTGACATACTCACCATACGTCATTTCAAAATTACAAAAAGTGCATTTGACAAAGCTAAAATCATCAGAAAGCTCCGCAGGCTTCTTGCAATCAGGACAAAGAATTTTCATGTTATTATTATCGTTAACCTAACAATTAAGCATTAACCATTCAATCAAGAAGAACATTTTAACTTGATCTATCTATTAATTCTAAATTGCTTTTAACTGCTTCACTATTGGTTGTCTGGCCTTTCGGAAAACTCTAAATCCACATATACACTTTATTTCCGGTAATTTTGAAAGTTCTTCGTTTGACACGGGAGTTCCACATCTCATACATTCATAGATCACATTACCAATGATTTTATCGCTTGCCACAGTGGTCCTTGTCTTAAATGAGATTTATTTGTTTTCTCTACAGTCATCGAATTGCTCAAGTCTCTATATTCATTTGTCCTTTAGAATGTAAAAAATCCCTATTCTAAAGCCTTGATTATGGCCCCTTTCATCTCATTTATACAAGCCTTGAAATTTCTTGCGTCATTTTTCAATCTTCCTCCTGATGCAAATTCATGTCCTCCGCCTTCAATAAGATTCGCTGCAATCTTGCTACATGAAATTTTGTCCGTATTTCTCCTAATGCTAACTTTTCCATTTCGGTTAAAGAGCATAGCCAAGTCTATCTTACAATTGGAAAATAGTTCCTGAGAAAATAGGCTTGTTTGGACGTATGGATATATAAAAACAAAAGCCACATTAAATGAAAGTATTTTCTTTATTGCAAGTGTCTTCAATGATGCCTTTATTTGAAATTCACTAATCTTGATGAATTTTGTGTAATCTCTTTGCATATCTGTATCCCATAAGATTCCCCTTGATGATTTGAGGACCAGACTTTGCAATTTTTCCTTAGCATCGGTATTATTCCTATAAAAATGGATTAATTCAGAGACTCTTGAATCATAATTCTTGATATTTGTCATAAAGTCTGAACTGTGTGCAATTAAACTCAGTTGCTCTGCGATTTTGTTTTTGTACATGAAATTATCATACATGATTTCTGTTGCACATTTGTTTCCAGATGAATCGTGAAATATGTTAGCTATCTTTCTAACCGAGGTTAATGCCCTTCTCGGCCATGGATGATGATCAACCCAGATTACAGACCATCTGTTATTTACCAAATATTCTATTGAATCCTTGCATAGATCAATAACTTCATTATTGACGCCGAGATCCGAAATAATTACGAGTCCATTTCTTGTTTTTTTGGATTCATACTTTAGATAATCATACATCTTTGTAAAATTATCTACGCCATAATTATAAAATGAAACATCTGCATGAGGATACTTCATTAAAGCTACTGAGGCAGAATATATTCCATCGACATCTGCTTCATGAGAGCATATGATTACACGCATTCATAAAATAGGCATTTGAACTGAATATGTATTTAATGCAGCAACTTGCTGTCTAGATATTCTATTTGGACAATTACATACTAATCATGGTTAACAAGATTATGAGTCAAATAGAATCATAATTAGTGATTAATTCATTTTTCAAGTATAATTTTATATTTGATAGCATGTGTCAGGTACTACAATATACCCAATGTACTATTCAATTGAAAAAAAGATAACGGATAGGACAGTGTACCTTGTAGTTTTTTACATTTCTGCAATTATTATGACCTCGATTACTTTTTACGCACTTTATCAAAGCACAGTCGAGTATGCTGCTACAGGAAAAATCATAATCGGTGAGATTTTAGTAAAAACAGAATTTCCATTTAAGGGACTCTCAAAACTGATTACCTACCTAATGATTGTTTCAGTGGTCGCATGGTACTGTGTTACCAAATTAGGTGGAGACAAGGTTAAGGACGTTCCTCCAGTTATTCGTTCAATATTCCAATTAATAGTATTAGCAATAGCAATAGTTTCACTCTACGAATTTGTTTACAATTTTGTGGTTTGGAGTTCGCTTATAACACTTAGTGCATTAGGTGGGAGCATAAATTTAGACAATCTTAGTATAGCCTATCCTAATCCTGAAACTCCCTGGAATTTAGTCTTTGCCACAAAAATGTCTCTGGCAGCCTTCCTAATATCTGCTCACGGATTTTATATCATATCAAAGAAAGGGAAAAGCTAAATCAAGAATTTTCTCGATTTATACCCACTTGAGAAATAAGAAATTTGAAATTATATTCATTTTTAGTCAAAGTTATATGCCCGTTTTTTACTCACAAAATACAGAAAGATGACCTCCAGAGAAAATTCTAAAGACCAAGTTTCATCTGAACAAAAAATAAGTGAAATGCTTCAACAATCAAAGATTCTAGAAGCTTATATGAACGATATTCTAGTAAAAGAATCCACCGTAATCAGGTTGATTACAGAGGCTCATCTGGCTTCCGAAGCCATTCAAGAATTATCTAAAAATCGCCAAGAAGAATCGCTTGTTCCTATTGGAATCGGAATTTATCTCAAAGTAGCAGTTCCGGAGCTAAGGAATCTATTTGTTAATATAGGTTCGGGTGTTACTATTGAAAAGTCTAAAGAAAATACAAAGAGTTATGTTGAATCAAAAATCAAAGAATTTGAGCTTGCACTAAAACAACTAAATTCACAAAAAGAGCAAATAGCCATGCGTATAAATCAGCTCCAAAATGAAATCAATAGTGAGATGCAAAATTCTCAGAGAACACCAAATTCATAATAGGTTTGCACGCTTCTTGTTTGAAAAACTAAAAAAAATATTTTCTGAAAGTGCGAAGAATCTTGGTCAAAAAGCAATTTCAAAAAAGGAAATTGATTCGATTTTAGAGGAACTACAAATTAGTCTTATGGAAAATGATGTAGCACATGAAATTGTTGATGAAATGATATCAAAAATAAAAACAGAGATATTGAACTTGAAACTAGAAAGAAAGGAAAATTCTGAACAAGTAATCACGACAAAATTATATTCTTTTTTGCATGAGCTATTTTTGTCAACTAATACAAAAATAGATATTGTTCAATCTATTTTGGGAAAGAAAAAATCAAAAACTGGGCCATATTCAATAATCTTTCTTGGTATCAATGGCACTGGTAAAACTACCACAATAGCAAAATTTTGTAAATTGTTAAGGGATCATGGAATTTCCGTAGTTCTAGCAGCCGCAGATACACATAGAGCGGGAGCTATTGAACAGATATCTCATCATGGGAACAAACTCAATGTCAAAGTAATCTCTCAAAGATATGGCGCAGATCCTTCTGCAGTTGCAAGAGATGCGCTAGAACACGCAAAAAAGAACTATATAGATGCAGTGTTAATCGATACTGCAGGAAGGATGCAAACTTCTAAGAATCTTATGGAGGAAGTTAGCAAGATAATAAGGGTGATTAAACCTGACATGAAAATATTTGTTGGAGATTCCTTGGCAGGGAACGATACTGTAAATCAAGCCAGTGAATTTTTTCACTACACTAATTATGATGGGTCAATATTAACAAAAAGTGACGCTGATTCCAAAGGCGGTGCAGCCATTTCTATTGCGTATTTGACTCACAAGCCTATACTGTATTTGGGAGTTGGCCAGGGATATGAAGATTTAGCTGAATTTGATCATGACAAATTTCTTGATTCGATTTTCAAAGATAAAATATGTGAACAAACTATGCGCCATTCAGATGTACATAAGGTAACCCCATTATCTGATAATGATACTGTAACGACATTGGACGCCAATCCAAAGATAAACTTACATGGTGATGGTAACACAAACAGTGATTACAACAAATTGTTGACAATGGATGAACAAAAATCATCGTCTTCGTTAGAATCAGAGCATCCAAAAGATCCAGAACACTTGATTCCCAGTAAAATGAACCATGAGCGAGAAAGAATTCATGAGGAACCAAGTGAAACAAATTCAAAGAAAGGATCATTTTTCAATAAATTTTTTAGAGACAAAGAAGAAGCCGGTATCGATAATGTTGAAAGTGCTTCAAATAAAGAAAATAGACCTAAAAAGAGAATCAAAAATGAAGACGAAAATAAAACCGAAAATGTTGTTTATTTAACCGACGATGATTTAGATGATCTCATTAAGTAAGAAATATTTAACTAGTATTGCAGATTTAGACGAAAAAGAAATCATGAATTTGATTTCACAGGCAATTGATTTTAAGAGAAATAAGGATAGTAGCAAGTATAACAAATCTTTAACAGGAAAGACACTTGCTTTGATGTTTGAAAAACCATCTACTAGAACACGTCTAAGTTTTGAAACTGCAATGTTCCAATTGGGTGGTAATACAATTTATTTTAATTTTAATGATCTTCAGCTATCCAGAGGCGAATCTATACAAGATACTGCCAAAACAATTTCATTATATGCAGATTGTTTGGTAGCAAGAGTTTATTCTCACAACACCATAGTAGAGTTAGCACAGAATTGTAAAATTCCTGTGATTAACGGATTGTCTGATTTGTTTCATCCATGTCAGATTCTGGCTGATCTGATGACAATTTTAGAACATAAAAATCGGTTTAAAGGATTGACTCTAGCTTGGATAGGTGATGGAAATAATGTGTGTAATGATCTCTTGATTGGATGTGCAAAGATGGGAATAACAATCAGAGCTGCAATTCCAGAGGGTTATGAACCTCCTAGAAAGATACTTGAGTTGGTAACTCATGAATCAAAACTAAAAAAAAGTGATTTTATGATTGTACGTGAACCTATAGATGCGGTAGAAAATGCAGACATTGTAGTTACAGATACATTTGTTTCTATTGGAAAGGAAAATGAAGATAATAAAAGAAGATCCACTTTCATTCCTAAATATCAAGTCAATAGGGAATTGATGAGTTCTTCAAAGGACGATGCAATTTTTATGCATTGTTTGCCCGCAAAAAGAGGTGAGGAAGTTACATCAGATGTGATTGATGGCGAAAATTCAGTTGTTTGGGATGAGGCAGAAAATAGGCTCCATGTTCAAAAATCGTTACTTGTAAGTTTACTTGTTTAATCGGCGAATCTGTTTTTTTATTTTGATTTTTCAAATTTGTTATATCGTGAATCTGTTCAATTTGGATATGATAAGGAAATGTTGAGATTGTAAAAGTAAAAATGTTTACACATTGATTCAAAGAATTTAATTGATTCAGTTACTAAGTTTATATCGTATTCATAGAGCTTGTGACTTTCTTATGTGACTAATTGCATTTGTTAGGTTTTCTTTTGCGGTATCAATTTCATTTTTCATTTCTTTCACATTATTCAAATACTTTTTCAGTATATTTCGGTATTTTTTTATGTATTTGATCTGTTCCTTAGGATTTGGAGAGCCCTCAGATCTACGTGTCGATATAGATCGTTGTATATCAATTTCATTGACTACACGAATTAATTTATCAGGAGCCATGCTTATTTTCATTTTATCTAAAATTTCTTTTATTTCCATGATGTTCAATTGGTTTAATGATGTGTTGTTCTTCCTCATTGACTTGCTAACCAGCGCTCCCACTAATTTGTGAGCAGTCCTAAAAGGTAACTTATGTTTCAGAACCAATAATTCAGCAATATCTAATGATACTGCATAACCAATGTTTGATGCTTTGAGCATGGCCTCTTTTTTTACTTCAAGAGAGTCAATAATATTCCTCATCATTACTAATGATGACGATACTATTTCAATGGAATTCCAAAAGGGAATCTTGATATCCTGTAAATCTCTGCTGTAACCAGATGGTAATGATTTCAGGATTGTCATAATACTTGTCAAATTTCCGATTACGATGGCAGCTTTTGATCTCATTAATTCTAGCGGATCTGTATTTTTTTTCTGTGGCATTGCACTAGATGAAGAAGCATGTTTATCATTAATTTCTATGAACCCAAATTCTTGAGAAGACCAAATTATCAAGTCTTCAGCAATTCTACTTAGTGTTATCATTATTGAAGATATATCTGAAGTAAATTCAATCATAAAGTCTCTTGAAGACGTTGCGTCAATTGTATTTGATACTATATTGCTAAAACCCAATAGTTTTGCAGTCTTCCTCCTATTAAGTGGAAAAATCGATCCGCCAATAGGACCAGCACCTAATGGCGATTCATTAATCCTTTCGTATAATGAAAATAATCTGTCCATGTCTCTTATTAGGATTTCAGAGTACGATATCAAATAGTGAGCGAAGTTTCCTATCTGTGCTTGCTGCAAATGGGTATAAAGAGGCATTATTGAATCCAAATTCTCTTGCGACTTTTGTAATAGTAATCTAACTAAATTAATGACGTGAATGAAAATGTCAATTAAATCATCTCTTGCCTTAATTCTGATGTCTGTTATTACCTGATCATTTCGGGACCTTCCAGTCTGAATTTTACCTCCAACATCCATTCCTATTTTTCGTATAAGATGTGTTTCAAGTGACTCATGAATATCTTCAAAACCATCTCTTGCCAGATTTTCTGGATGTTTCAAGACACGATCTAATTCAGCTATGATACTTACAAGTTCATTCTGATTCAATAAACGAATCTCAGAAAGCATTATTACATGAGCTTTGGTGCATAAAATATCGTAATAGAGAATTTTATTATCTATATCGATTGATGAAAGGAAATTCAATGTGTGCCTATCTAGATCTGCTTTGTGTCTTGATCTATACATGATGAAAACAAATTACTAGACTTATTTATTGATATTTATGATCGCGAAAAATTCCTTGCTCCTTATAATAAGCAATTCAGTCTGAGATGATTAAATGGTTCTGTCAACTTCTAGGGACATTTCTAACTGTAAACAGTCGGGACATAAATGATTCAGTTTTTTTTACCTTGACTTTCATATGTATTAGTAGTTTCTTAAATCCCCTAAATCGTTTTGGATTTGGCTTATCAGTATCTTTCGCATATTGGTCAAACATATCCCTTGCTTGTACTAATGTGTCTTCAAAGTAATTTTCTAGATTTTTATCTTTAATTTCACCTGTATTAATGAGAAATGCAAGCCATTCACAAGTATTAAAAAACCTATTATCCCAATCGTCTAGTTTAAGTTTATTGTTGGGTTCTTTTACTAAATATGTAACCTCTTTTTGCATTTCCTTTAACTCTTTTAGAATGCTGTCTAGCAATTTGATTTGTTCCAGTTTCCTATTCCTTGTGTGTCTTTATCACGTAAACTATACTACCAACTGTAATAAGAGCAGCAAAAATTACAACATAATCAGACACTACATCAATGGATGGAAACTGGATCAAATGAACTATTTTTTCTTTCCTGCCTTATCTCTCTTTTCATGTAAATCGCCAGAATGTCCACCGCTTTATGATTTTCCTTTTAGGTTTTCCGTCATACAAATATTCTATATGAATTTCATGCAACTCAGGCTCTTGTTGTCCCATACCTATTAGTATATAACTAATAGTATGTGAGAAACTAATGAAGCATTATGTCCCGACTGTTTACACCAACGAAATAACCCGATAACTTTACAGAACCGATTAAATCAATAGTTATATAGTATAAAAAATAAATTCAATATATGAGCCAGGAGATCCAACAATTACGAAAGTCAATATTTGATGAACTCACAAAGATTGTAGACCCAGAAATAGGAGTTTCCATTATGGAATTGGAACTAATTGATAAAGTAGATATAGATGAAGGAAAGGTAAAGATAGACTTGCACCTGACAAGTCCTTTTTGCCCTGCAATATTTGGTTTTAAAATCGCTCAAGATATTAGAGATAATGTCTACAAGATTCAGGGTGTTAAGGAATCAAAAGTAAATGTGAGCAATCACTTTATGGCTGATGCTATAAATAAACAAGTAAATGAAAGCAAACTGCCCTCAAAATAATGGTTAGATTGGATATTAAAAAAATTATCAGCTAAATACTTTCTTCATCAGTTTGTATTTCATTTTTTTCCGCTAATTTCTTGTCATTTTTCGATATTCCTAACATATACGATCTTAGTAACTGAATCCCTAATGCCGGGTCTACTCCCTTTGGGCAAACTTTGCTACATGAGCCAGCAAAATGACATCTCCATATGCCATGTCTGTCATCGACAATATCCAATCTGTTTTTTGTTTCATCCCTTGTATCAGCATAATATCTGTATAATTGTGCTAGAGCCTGCGGACCCGGAAATTTCAAATCCGTGCCAACAGTAGGACAAGCAGAATAGCATAATCCACACTTTATACAATATGAAAACTGAAGATATTTGTCTACTTCATCTGGTGATTGGTAAAAAGAAAATGTCTTTTTTTCAGTATCAGGATCGTCAACACCATCTTTACTCTGTATATAGGGTTGAATATTCTTGTGATGATTAAAAAAACGGCTAAAGTCAGTGACTAGATCTCTTATTACGGGCAAATTTGGTAAAGGTTCGCATTCAATTGTTGATGTTTCTAATTCAGAGATTTTTGTATAACAGGCTAGTCTTGGAATGCCGTTTATTTTCATTCCACATGAGCCACACGAAGCCATTCTGCAAGAGTATCTAATCGCTACACTTGGATCCATGTAACTCTTGACATATAATAAGGCATCTAGTACGGTAGTCCATTTTTTATATGGCACGTTAAACGTGTCATAATGGCTATCTGTTTTTTGTGCTGTATTTTCTCTAAAAATTTTTAATACTATTTTCTTTTCATCTTTATTATTCTCGTTAGAGTTAATCAATATTCAAAATCACAGTCCATTTGCCAATATTATTGTTCTAGTGCCATAAGCGATGAGTGCTACGGTTGCAGAAATAGTCATTATTGTTATCATACCAATAATATTATTCTTATCCCATTGAATCCATGAATAGAGATTAATACAAGGATTGACTCTAAAATGAAGACATAAAAAATATTCTTATAATTTGAAATGATGTAATCATATTCAAGGCTCGAACCAAATGGAACTATGAGCCTCATCAATATGTGAACAGCAACAACAAATATTGCAGCAATACCTGTAATGTAATGAATCTTCATTATCTGACTTTCTTTTAACATTCTGTGTCTTTCCATCATTATTCTCCAAACAAGACGGTGAATCCGTAGTACATCGCAGCTGCGGACAATATCAGTGCAATCCATATCCCAGATTTTTGTCTGTAATTCAAAGATGAAGGACTGTAAGGATAATCAGGTCTACTTGGCGTTCCTAGTCCGATACCTACATGAGTAAATATTAGACGAATACCATTTGCGGAATGAAATGAACTTGCTCCGATTACCATAATTAGGAATAGATGCCCCCAAACAGTTTGTGTCAGCTCTAAAAATGATTCCCATGCATTTTGACCATTAACTATTGTACTTGTTTCGTACACATGCCCAATGAAATAGATAAGAAGAAAAACTCCTGTTAGTCTTTGAAACCAGTAAGAAATACGTTCCCATCCATATCGTGATGGGTTAAGCCAGCCCTTTATTCCCTCCAAATTATTGCGACTATCGTGCTCTATCTCTTTCATCAGTATTTTCTCTCTGCTGGTACATATCTGGTTAGCGTAACAGGATGCCACGAAAAGTGAGGCTCAGCACTGTCCATAAAGTATGCCAATGTGTGTTTTAAGAAATTGACATCGTCTCTATTCGGGTAGTCAGTCCTAGAATGCGCTCCTCTTGATTCGCGTCTATTCAAAGCACCAATAATTATAATCTCTCCTATTCTCAATAATGAATCTATCTCCATTACATTTATGAAATTTGTGTTATATTCTTTAGAACTGTCATCTACATGTTTCCATGATAATTTCTGAAGTTCTCTTACTTTTTTTAAACCTTCGATTAGCATATTTTCATTTCTAAAAATATAAGTTTTGGCATCCATCAAATCTGTAAACTCCTTTCTAATGTCGTAAGGATTTACCTGTCCGCTTCCTCTAAAAATCCCATCAAAAATTCTCTTTTCTTCTGATAGTATGTTATTGTCAGCAATGTTGATAGACTTGTCCTTGTTCTTCTCGGCATAATCGGCTGCCAAAATTCCAGTTATATTTCCCCAAACTAAACACTCAGATGTAGAATTTGCCCCAAGTCGATTTGCGCCATGAAGACCGTTACAGGCGGCCTCACCAGCTGACCATAAGCCATTCATCTCGGTTTGTCCATCGATGTTAGCGTGTATCCCCCCCATCATATAGTGACACACCGGTCTAATTTCTATGGGCTCACTTATTATATCGATACCTGAAAATTTAAAACCTATCTCTCTAATTCCTGCTAATCGCTCTTTAATGCGTGCTTCTCCTAGGTGTGTCAGATCTAATTTAAGACAGTCAACACCCGTTTCGTGTTTAAACCCTCTACCATTTTCAATTTCTTTTATCATTGATCTGCAGACTACATCACGGGGAGCTAGTTCTAATTTTTCCGGAGCATAATTTTTCATGAATCTTTCGCCCAGACTATTGACCAGATATCCTCCTTCGCCTCTGGCACCTTCTGTTATTAGAATTCCTGATGGAAGGATTCCAGTAGGATGGAATTGAACAAATTCCATGTCCTTTAGAGCCAATCCGGATCTAAACGCCATATCTATACCATCTGGTGTTGAAGAGTACGCATAAGTTGAAAAACTATAGAGTCTCCCGGCTCCACCAGTAGCTATGATCCCAGAATTAGATTTGAATATGACAAAGTTTCCACTTTTCATCTCTATTGCAGTAACACCAGCAAAGTTATTGTTTCCATCATGTAGGATTGATGTGCAAAACCATTCGTTGTAAAAATGGATGTTATCATATTTTAGACACGTATCATAAAGTGTCTGCATTTCATAAAAACCCACTTTATCCTGTGCGTAAGTTGCCCTTGGAAAAGAATACCCTCCAAACTTTCTCTGATCAATTCGGCCGTCGTCCCTTCTAGACCAGGGCATTCCCCATCTATCTAATTGATAAATCTCATTTGGTATTTCATGGGCCAATTTTTCAGCAACATCTTGATCACACAAGAAATCACTACCTCTGATAGTATCATAAATGTGGGACTCTATATTGTCCCCTTCATCTGAAAATAGTACCGCTGCAGTTCCACCCTCAGCAGAGACCGAGTGTGAACGCATAGCCTGGACCTTTGAAATTACTCCGATATTTAATTTCTCATTTCTCATTGCACATGCTATAGCAGAACGCAATCCGGCCAATCCAGTGCCAATAACTAGTACATCATGCGAAATGTGATCTGTCAAATAATTATTGCAACCTCAACCATTATCCTTTAGGTAGACGTCTGTATTTAGTAATAAATATATTATTCTTTTTTCTTCAAAAGTAAAAAATCCCAGACTTTCTAAACCTAATTTGGAAGATACAGTTTAATTGTGAGAAACTATTTTTCGATACAAGATGACCTTGAAATGTTCTGGAAAGGTACTATTGACAACCAATACTTCAGATGATGGCATTGCAGTTGCTGCGAAAAAGAAATTATTGGAAAATGGAATAGACGAATCGCAGATTATGTTAGGCCACGATATTCAAATTCTTGAAAAAGATGACCTTTATGTTAGCTATGAACCACCAGATTTAGTAATAAGAATTGTATATGACAAGAAGGAAAATGGAATGATAAAGATGAAGAACATCAAAATGATTAAAATTTAAAAACCAAAAAGTAAATTAAACCAAATTAAATTATTTGGTCAAGATATTTTCCAATTTCAGTAATACTTTGCTTCTGTTCCTTAACTCCTGTCTTGATGGTAACAATACCCTTTTTGAATTCATCGAGATTTACAATTACAATTGCCAATGCATTTTTTAAAGAAGCATCATGAAACTGTTTATTGAGGGTCCTGTTGTTTAAGTCATAGTCCACAGAATAGCCAAGATTTCTTAAAATCGATACTATTCCTAAAGCAAGTGTTTTTTCTTTTTGGGAACTGTATGCAATGTAAATCAATGGCCTTTGTGGTATTTTTTCTGATTTGACCTTCATAGCAGTTAGTATCCTTTCCACACCACCAGCGGCACCTGTTGCATGTAAGTCCTTTCTACCAAATGCCTCTGTCAACTTATCATACCTACCTCCTCCTACTAGTGTTCCAATTTGTGATGATTGTTCTTTCGCTTCAAACACTATACCAGAATAATAATCAAGACCGCGTACTATGCTCAAGTCTACAATTATATTCTTAGCCTGCCTTGATTTTAGTGAATCAAATAACATCGACAGAGTGTTTGACGACTCAAATGCTCTTACAGTATCATTGTGCAATATTTTTTCAGGTGCACCATTAAAAGAAACGAATTCGATAAATTTTTGCAAACTATTTGAGTCCAGCCTATCTCTATATTCATTGATAATTTGTTCTGAACTTTTTTTGGATAACTTGTCAACGGCCCTCAACATTTCACTTACAATAGAATTATCATTAATTGCCAGAAATTTTGATAGATATTCTTCTAATATTCCCCTGTGATTAATGGCTATTACAAAATCAATGCCCAATTTTCTCAAAAAAAATGAAACAAATTCGATAACTTCGGCGTCTGCATCTACGTTTGCGGATCCGAATATCTCTATATCCCATTGATGAAAATATCTATACCTACCTAACTGCGGTTCATCATATCTCCATACACCTCCAAATGATGATAATTTTATTGGAAGTTTAAGATCTCTGCGCATAGAAACAAATCTTGATAGACCAATAGTCAAATCAAAACGTAAGGCTATATTTCTACCTCCTTTGTCAGTAAAACTATAGGTTTCTTGAATTATTGATGGCCCACTTTTCGCTTCAAGGGTGGATAATAATTCCAATGTTGATGGTTCGATTAGATTAAAATCAAAGATTTCTGCAGTTTCTACAAACTTATCTCTTATGAAGGAAATATTTCTCAATTCCTCATATTGCAAATCCTTCATTCCTCGCGGAAGGTCTAACTTCACAATCTTGAGGATCGTGTGTCATCATTTAGATTTTGCGATTAGTTATAATAATGCAGGACTACCACAAAGATTATTGTCCGGCGGTTTTAGATATCTTGAACACGTTACCGATGCATATATTGAAGCGTACGGTGACAGTATTGAAGAGGCTTTTTCCTATGCGGCCAAAGGTATGATCAACGTAATGTTCGAAATTAAGAATATTCATGGGACAAGTAAGGTTGATCTTCGGGTTGAAGGAGCGGATTATTACGAATTATTATATAGTTGGTTGGAAAAAGTCCATTTACTTATCACAATAGATAGTCAAGTAATGGCTAATTTTGAGATAAAGATCTCCAAATTAGACTCGATGTTCCAATTATCAGGATGGGGTATGGTCGAATCAATAGACACTTCAAAACATGGTTATAAAACTGAAATAAAGGGAATCACCTACCATGCTATGGAGATTCTCCAACAAGACAATCAACATAAGGTCAAATTCATGATAGATCTGTAAACGGGAGAAAAAAAAATGACGAAAAATTAAGTCATACAGAATAGACAAAAATTGGTATTTTTACCTTCTACTTTGTATTATTTAATCATCTATTAATTGTCATATGATTTAGAAAAAATGAAACCTATTAATACAAAGTCGCAAAGTTTTTGATGATTCTTAATTTATTTTTTTTTGAGTTAGATAAGCGATCTTGGTTTAGTTTAACTTTTTCAATAGTACTGCATTACAAGATTTAAATATCAATTCCAACGATAATTTGTTAGATGAGTTCAAATTCTAATAAACCAACACTAGTTGAATTATCAGAAAAAAACTTTGATGAAGTAATTGGTGGCAACAAGCCCGTTCTTGTAGATTTTTGGGCAACGTGGTGTGGCCCATGTCAGTTCATGCTTCCAATCTTTGACAAGCTTGCAAAAAAGTATGAAGAAAAAGTTATCTTTGGTAGACTGAATGTTGATGATAATCAGGGCGTTGCAATGAGATTTGATGTTTACGCAATTCCCACATTCATTGTCTTTATGAATGGAAAACTTGTCGAAAAAGCTGTAGGTGCAGTTGGTGAAAAAGGACTAGAAGGTTTGCTGGAAAAGTATCAATAATAGGAATAGCCCCTCAATTCGAAACTTGTGAAATAGAATTTGATTTAGAATTTTCTTTTGATTTTATATATATCCAAATGAAGGATCTAGTTCACGTTTTTTAGATAAAATGAAATTAAAAATTTCTTGTTCTTCTTCATTGAGTCTATCTAAAAATCTTTCAAGTAATATCCGTGCCTCTTTGCTGTTAAGATCGGTATAAAACACATCACCTTCATTTATTTGTCTTCCAACCGTGGGTTCTTTTATGGATAGTGCTACTTGCGTTCCCTTGGCGGCAACATCTAGATTTTTGCCTTCATTTTGAATTTGATGAATTATCCCTATTTTCTTGCCTTTTTCATTCATTACGGAAATCTTTTGCTTCAATTTGCCAATCAAAATTTCAGCACCAAATACAGCAGGATTATTTCTTCTAAACACGAATCCCTTTAAAAACTGAAATTTGCAAATGGGTGGTATTTCATTAAAAACAATTGAATCTTCATGGACTTTTTCATATGTTACCCATTCAGAGTAACTTCTTACTAAATTATAAATTATCTTTTCATTGAAAATTTTTATTTTTCTTTCAAATGCTTCCCTTTCTGCGTCTTCAAAAATCTTTACATTGAATCCAAGAACAACTCCAAGATATCGATCTTTTTCTCTAACTGCAGATGCCGAAAGAACGTCTTTTCGTGTGATATTTCCCAAATCAGCCGATCTGATTGGTATATTTTCCTTTTTCAAAAGTTCCGTAATCGCTTCAATGGAACCTATTGTATCACATCTTAATATAATTCCGTTTGATTCTGTTTGTATTATGGCAGATTTTATCTCAGATGCAATATTTGATTTCAATCTTTCTTCATCATCTTGATTTTTAACAACGTAGAGAGGACTACCAGCAAGGACGCCTTCAAGGTCTGGCGAAGTTATTTTTAAGCCTGCGGCAGCAATAACGCTATCCACATGTCTAAACTTATCTCTTGGATCTCTCATTTCATCCAGCGGTTTAGGGAGTAATAATGCCTTGATTTTCGTAACAGTAACACTATCCTTTTTGGCAACTACGATTCTGTCACCATGCTTAAGTGTACCATCAAGTAGAATAACATTTGCTGAAGGACCTAATCCTATTTCATCATTTACTTCAAGAACTATACCTTTTGTCTCAGTTTCATGTCGTTCCAATCTCTTAGACATATATTGCTGAGCTAAACCTACAAGAACTGCAAGCAATTCAGGTATTCCAGTTCCTTTTACAGCACTTACCGGCACAATAGCCAGTTCCTTTGTAAAATCTTTGACTCGCCAAAAGGCTTCAGAACTATATCCTAATCGGGACAGAGCACCTACAACATTGTAGACTTTTTCATCTAAATACGTCAAAATTGTTGTGTCTTGAATTTTAAGCTGTTCTGCAATTAAAATGGAATTGTTTTTTTTCCAACCCGATATTTGATCTATTTTGTTGAGAGCTATCACAAACGGCACTTTCCTGTTCTTTAGTATATCTAAACTTTCGAGCGTTTGGGCTTCAAGTCCCTTATTAACGTCAACAACAACTATTGCGATATCTGCCGCAGAACCGCCCCGCATACGAAGATTTGCGAACACTTCATGACCTGGCGTATCTATTACAAGAAGACCTGGAACTGGATTTTCTGACTTTGCTAGTTTATCAAATAACTTCCCTGTTATTTCCTTGATGGTTTCTATTGGAAAATAACTGGCACCAATATGTTGGGTTATTCCTCCTACTTCTCTGGATTGTACTGCTGTTCCTCGAATCTTGTCCAGTAGAGATGTTTTACCAGAGTCTACATGACCTAATACAACAACAACTGGTTGACGAAGTTTCACTTAATTAAAAATGATTTTAGACTCTTTTATGAAGCTTTCAGCGGAATCAGAGGCATGGATGATGTTATCAGTAAGTCCAATTCCAAAATCTCCCCTTATGGTTCCTGGTAACGCTTCTGTTGATTTTGTGTTTCCAACCATCAATCTTACCGTTGAAATGGCATTGTTTCCCTCTAAAATGCATCCCACTGTTTTACTTGAGCAAATGAAAGAAACCAGTTCATCAAAAAAATGCTTATCCTTATGCGATTCATAAAACCTTCTTGCTGTATCGACATCAAATTGAAATAATTTTTCCTACAATGCCTTTCTTAAAACCATCGGGTTTTACAACTATGAGGGTTTGTTCTAGGTTAGACATCTTTATTCCTACTTTATTTTTTGACCCTAATTCCGCCTTTAACGTATTTTCGCGTCCATTTCAATTTCCTTGGATCGCGTCTTAACTTGAGGTTTTTCTTACATTTTGGAGAACATGTCCATTGAATAGATCCATCGTTCTTTATTAGCATCATTCCTTGATCAGTAGGAATATGTTTTCCGCAAAAGAAACAATTACGAAGAGAAGTTGCTGCTTTGCTCAATTTATATCACTATTTTATTTTTCGAGCCTCTCTTTCAGTTTCTCTCAACATGAGAATATCCTTCATTCTCACGGAACCTTTTACATTTCTTGTAAGAATTCTCCCCTTGTCCTTTCCTTCCAAAACTTTGACTCTCACCTGGATTACTTCGCCAGCTATGCCTGTTCTTCCTACTATTTGGATAACTTCGGCTGGTGTTATCTTTACTTCAGCGGTTTTACTCAATAGTAAGATCACTCCTTCTTGTCTTTAATACTAGAAAGTGTTCCAATAACTTGGTCAACTATGTGCTGACCTTCTCCTGCATCAATTATTGTTGCAGCAGCGGAGCCAACTTCAATTCCGAGGGATTCACCTAATTGTTGTTTGCTTGGGACGAAAATGTATGGAGTACTTCTTTCATCGCAAATAATAGGAATATGTGCAACAACTTCAGGTGGCTGTACATCTTCTGCGATAACTACTAATTTGCCTATTCCTCTTTCTATCGCCTTTGTAGTCTCATTGGTTCCCTTTCTAACAGTTCCACTTTGTTTGGCTACTCTAACTGCCTCATATACTGCGTTAACAAGATCTTTTGGAGTCTCAAATTTTACATAAAACGGTTTACTCATTTTATAATGCATCACCCATTGGGATCATCTTTAATCTCACTAAATGGAGGTAGAGGCGTATTAAAAATGTTGCCGAGCAAAATATTATCTTTCATCTAATGTCTCTCTAACAAGACGTGTATATTCTTGAACCTTGGATTTGATTAGTAATTCATCCGTAGATTCTCCATAAATCCTAATCAAAGGTTCAGTTCCACTAGGGCGTAGCATTAGCCAACTTTCTTCGTCAAACCAGATCTTTACACCATCAAGTGTCTCAACCTTTTTCGGACTACCATGATTCATAACTTTATTTATTAATTTTTGAGTCAATTCGTTATCGGAACAATGAAATTTAGATTTGTATTGATATACTAAAGGAAGATCTGAGAATAGTTTCGACAAGGGCCTTTCTTCTGAAGCTAATAAATCTATCATAAGAGCAGTCGTCAATGCGCCATCTCTCACCTGATTTAATTTCCCGTACATGAAACCCCCGTTTTCCTCCATTCCTATAAGTGCATTTTGCTTTATCATTTCACGGGAGACTTCAACACTGCCGACTTTCGTGTGAATTACTTTACAATTTTTTTTCTCTGCAATCTTTGTTAATATTAGGGTAGTGTTTATCGGGCAAACTATTTTCACATTTTGATGCTTATCAGAGATCAAATACTTGGCCAACAAAGTCCCCGTTTTATCGCCCCAATAGGTGGTTCCATATTCATCACAAAAAATGCATCTATCTCCATCGCCATCATATGCAACACCAAAGTCAGATCTTGTTTCTTTTGCAACAAAACTCAGTAAATCAAGATTTGATGGTGTTGGTTCAGAGCCTCTTCCTGGAAAATTTCCATCTACTATACCATTAAGTGTTGTTACGGTACAGCCGAGTCTTTTGGCCAACAATGGCGCAACTAATGCTTGAACGCCATTACCCAAATCCATGGTTATTCTAAATTTCCGCTTCTTGATTTTTTCTACATTTACTAATTTTAGAACATCCTTGATGTATCTATTAATAATTGTCTCTTCCCTGAAATTTAGACCAATTTTGTCAGAACTAATAAATGATTTATTTCTATAGATGCTTTCTACTACTGACTCATCATCTCTTGATAATTCAACTCCGTCTCTAGCAATAGGTTTTACGCCGTTATATTCCGGAGGATTGTGAGAAGCAGTTATCATGATTCCTCCTTCATAATTACTTGTTTTTGTTGCGTACTGAAGGCAGGGTGTTGGTATGATACCTGCATCTAGGGTATTCAGTCCATTTGAATCTAAGACTGCAGTAACAATATTAAACATGATATTATTTGAATTTCGACCATCCCGTCCCACTAAAATTGATCCCTCCTTATAATAAGCTGCAAGTGAATGAGTTACATCGACTAAAAAATCTAGAGTAAGATCTTTTCCAAAAACTCCTCTAATTCCATTAGTACCAAATAGAGGCATATTCTTATTCATCATAACTAAACAGCAATATATTCTAAATAATAGATAAATTTGGCCACCTAACTTTCAATAGGCGGACTAATCGATGCGGGGGTTGCCAAGCCAGGTCAACGGCGCAGGTCTCGTTAGAAGCGAGTGCGAAGCTTAGAATGAATATCATTCGGATCTCCTACATCCCTGTTCCTTAGGGATCCGTGGGTTCAAATCCCACCCCCCGCACACAAATATTAAGATAAATTTCTTATCTGGTGCGGTGAAACTTTTCTTGTTTCATTGCATTGTCATTGCATTAAAAATAGGTCTCAGTTTACAGCATAACGATTAAATTTTTTATCGAATATTTACGAAATCAAAAACTACATAATTTTTTGTGTTTTTCATCATGAAAATGAATGTCACAAAAATCTCCATTACACGTATAGCAGTGCCATCCAGAAAGTGTGTAGCATACCGAACACTTTCTTGTCGGGTTATTATAATCAAAGTCCTTTCTCGATTTCTTGAAAATTTTTTGTTTCTGTTCTGGACTCATTTCTTGCAAACCAAATTGTAAAGAGAAATCACAAATATCATATCTATACTAATTTGTTGGACATAAATTCACTAAAAGTGTATTTATCATCGCTTTAGAATTGAAATCAAGTTATTTAAGTATTAGGATTTTTAGAATCCTTTATTTTTGAGGGTTTACAATCGATCGTATATCATGAAGATGAACGATAGAATTTTGGTTGAGGTAACAGTTGTCGGTAAAGATAGAAAAGGTGTGGTTGCTGATGTAACACATTTCATTTTTAAGAATGACGGAAACATTGAACAAATAAATCAAAATGTTATCAACGGGTTGTTTGGAATGCAACTAGAAGCATCATTCTATCATTATAATTTTAATAAAAAATTATTTGATACCGAACTAAAAACTCTAGCAAAAAAATTAAGCATGGAGGTAAAAATCCACTATCAAGAACCTAAAAGATTAAAGAACATTGCAATTTTTGTTAGCAAAGAAAGTCATTGCCTGCTTAAATTGTTAGATGCTAAAGTATCTGGAAAAATAAAAGCAAATATTGTTGTAATAATAGGAAGTGAAAATACAAATAATACTATTGCAAAAAAATACCATATTCCGTTTTATCATATAGTACACTCGATGCAAACAGATGCAGAAAATGAAATACTTGACATAATGGATCGCTACAATGTCGATATAATAGTATTGGGAAGATACATGAGGATACTAACTCCAAATTTTGTCTGGAGATACCCTGATAGGATAATTAATATTCATCCGTCACTATTGCCTGCATTTCCAGGGGCATATGCATATGTCCAAGCTTACGAGAGAGGAGCAAAAATCGTTGGATGTACTGCTCATTTTGTTACAGAAGATCTTGATCAAGGACCAATTATCTGTCAAGAGTCATTTAGGGTTGGACAAAAAGATACTGTAGATTCAATTAAGGAAAGAGGACGGAAACTAGAAGCAGTAACATTGCTAGAAGCAGTAACGCTATATTTGCAAAACCGTATAGAAGTTAACTGGGGGCGGGTTGTCATTAATGATCATGCGGCGGATATTGCAACCAAAAAGAAGTCATAACTTACACATTGAAGATTTGTTTTATTAGTTTAATAACTCATTTGAATATGAATATGTGTAATATTAATGTCCATATATAATCTCGGTAATGATGAAATAAAAAACAACAAAAGGAGAATAATAATCCCAGTAGGCTCATTAGAACAACATGGACCACATCTTCCAATAACTACTGATTCAATAATTGCAGAGTATTTAGCGAATCAAATTTCAAAGAAAATTTCATCTTATGTTCTGCCAGTTATTCCTTATGGAGTATCATTTGAACACAAACCATTTTTCAATATTTCATTAAGCAATGATCTACTTTCAGATCTTTTGACTCAGATATGTATTTCACTGGGAGAAAATGGTTTTAATTATGTAATTATCCTAAACGGACATCACGGTAATATGGGAGTTTTGCAATATGTTCCTCAAAAAGTAAGACACTTTAACGAAAAATTAAGTGTATTTGGAATCAACTATTGGCAGTTAATTGAAAGGGAATTTGACCACGCTGGGTATGTAGAAACTTCTTTGATGCTGGCAATCAAACCTAATCTAGTTCACATGGATAAAGCCAAAAAAGGCTACGTCGATGATAAGAAGTTACATTCAACATATTCGATCTTCATGAATAATCCATCGTCTTTTAAGATAACAAAAAATGGCATTTGGGGTGATCCAACAAAAGCAACTAAACAGGAAGGAGAAAAAATAATTTCAGTTACACTAAAGAATCTTTTAAGATCAATAAAAGAACTTGATGAACTTTCTGATTTATAGATGTGTTTTCCAATTTAAAATATTGTTTATGAAATTAGTAAAAATATAGCATAATCGTGAAATACAATTAGATCTTAAAATTATTTCTGCGTAAAATTCTATGTCGTACTGTTAACTTTAATATAGACCTTCATTGAGCAATAACATAGGTAGTGAAGTAGTTGTCCGTCGATATGGCTGTAAAGGTTCTTGATGAAAGTTTGGGTAAAATAGTTCTCATAAAACTAAAAGGAAGCAAAGTTATTCGTGGAAATTTGCATGGCTTTGATCAACACATGAATTTGCTATTAGATAATTCAGTTGAACTATTGGACGAAGGAAAATCTAATGAAATTGGAACTATTGTTGTAAGGGGAGATAACGTCGTTATGATATCTCCGCCCCCAGCTTGATAGTCAATATCATGATGCTTTTGGAGGTAAATTAGCATGACAAAAGGAACAACATCAATGGGAAATTTCACTAGAAAGAAGACACACATAAGGTGCAGAAGATGTGGAAATAACTCGTTTCATAAGAGGTATAAGCGTTGTGCAAAATGCGGATATCCGGATCCAAAAACACGGAAATATGATTGGATTAAACGCAGAGTAGTATAGACATTTAATGACAAGACTTAACAGGTATGTTGTAATCTAATATCTTAAAGTTGGATTTGCTTATTGCGTCATTTTCAATAGGTCTAGGTGCAATAGCTTCATTTGTTTTTGATCTAACCCGAATGAAAGCGAAAGTAAAAGGAAAAAAGAATAAGAATAAAAAAAATCAAAAGGATGAAAATTATTTTGATGCGAATAAGAACAATTCCGATTTTCAAATGATGAAAAACGAGTTAGATTCATTGGAAATTGAAAGAACGATAATTAGTAGTTCTATACGAAAAATACACGAAACTTTTCGAGAAGGTAAACTCAATAAATTAGAGTTTGACAGACTGATGATAAAATATAGTGACGATCTAAGAAAATGTGATGAAGAAATTGAAGAAACTCGATCCGTTGTTGACCTTTACGAATTAAGTTCAGTAAAAAATAATCTTGTTTCCATCATAGAAAACAAAATTAAACTTATTGATAACAGGTTAAACGAGATATCAAATAAAAATATCAAGATGTTAACAAAACAGCCTACATATGTTACTGGCAGTCAAAGTTATGAGCAATCATCTCTTAATAGAGGAAATCTGGATAATTCATTAAGTATAGAAGCTGAAAAGATAAAGAAACTAGAAAGTGAAATTACTGAAGCACTAAAAAAACTTGATAATTATGAGAGCACAAAACTTAGTCAAGCAGGCAAGAACGAAATGCTAGAAAATGATAGACCCATATCAGGTCGACTGAATGGAAGCAACAAAAAGGATCCCCTTAGAAATCTGAAACTATCTAATTAGTTAAAAAAATAATCAGATGGACAACTCATTTGCTTTCTAAGGACATAAATTTGAGATATGTTTATTTTCCTATCCTGAACATTTTTGTGCCGCATGTCGAACAGATTCCTTGAGTAGCGGGCTTTCCATTCTTCATAGTTATCTTCTTTTCGTCATTCATAATTCTTTTCTGTTTACACTTCACACAATATCCTTCCATAAAAAATAGAATTCACGTGTGCATAAAAACATTATGCATAATATCATGTTTTTAAAGGGAAAATCGGTTATTGCAGCCCATAATAGCAAAACCTAGCGGAGCAAATATGATAATTTCATGTATTTCTTTCTACCTTGGTATTGACACACCAGAAATTATCAGAGGTAATAATTATTGATATGGATATCTCAGTGATGCGCGTTTTAAATTGGTGTGGATTGAAATTTTGACACCCTTTCAAGGCTAATCGCTTATTGAAAATTTATAAGTAATCTCAAACTTCGTTCAATCTTAAATGAAAATTACTGTTATAGGCGCTGGGAAGGTAGGTTCTTCTGTGGCACTGAATTGTTCTTTAAGAGAGCTTGGCGATGTTTTGTTGCTTGATATTGTAGAGGGTTTACCGCAAGGTGAAGCAATGGATATTAATCATCAACTTGCAGAACGTGGAATAGACTACACCGTCAGAGGTTCGAATAGTTATGACGAGATGAGAGATTCAGACTTTGTAGTTATTGTAGCCGGCGTAGGTAGGAAACCAGGAATGACCCGTATGGATTTGTTGAAAACCAATGCTGAAATTGTCAAAGGGGTTTGTAACAAGTTAAAGAATAATGCTCAAAATTCAAAGATTATAGTTGTAACAAATCCAGTTGATCCGTTGACATATCTTGTCATCAAATCTTTGGGAGGACAAAAAACCAATATAATGGGAATGGGTGGCATGTTGGACCTGTCAAGATTTAAAGAGCATATTAGTTCAGTGACAAAAATATCTAGGGATTCAATCCAAGCTCTGGTTATAAGCGAACATGGCGAAAACCTCTTTCCACTTGTTAGATTTTCAAGTATAGGCGGAATACCGTTAACAGAATTCATTACAGAAAATGAATCTGAAGATTTGATAAAAAAGACAAAAAATATAGCTGCTGAAGTTATTTCATTGAAAGGTGCTACTGTTTACGCCCCAGGGAATGCCGTTTCAGCAATGGTAGAGTCCATTGTGAAGAACAAGCGAGCCGTACTTCCAGTATCAGCTTTACTTGAAGGAGAATATGGTTGCAATGGCATATGTATAGGTGTTCCTTGTGTTCTGGGAAGTGGAGGCATTGAGAAAATAATTGAACTAAAACTAAATGAAACTGAGAAGAAGTTTTTTGATTTAGGAGTTCAAAGCGTGAAAAACGCAATTAAGTCTCTTTCATTCTAATCAACTTGGAATAGAAAAATATAATATCGAAATATGGAAATTAAAAAAATTTTAGAAAAACTGGCAAAGGGTGAAATTTCTGTCGCCACAGCAGAGCAAGAATTAAGAATTTATTCAATCGAATATGTCGAAAAAAATATAGCTAAAATAGATGCTGAGCGTGAAACAAGAAGTGGAATACCTGAGGTAATCCTTGCTCAAGGAAAAGAATTCGATAATCTTTCGAAAATTATTCTTGCAACAATTTCAAAGAAAAAATTTGTTGTTGTAAGTAAAGTTAATCTGGAATATAAAGAAAGATTATGCAAAGAGCTTGAGAAAGAGAATTTGAAAATTAAAAAGGGAATGAATACCTTGTTAGTCTCTACTAAATCGCACAAGTTTGCAAAACGAAATGGAAAGGTGGGAATACTTTGTGCCGGGACTTCAGATATTAGAATAGCTGAAGAAGCAAAAATCATGGCAGAAGTAATGGGTAGCGATACGCAGGTAGAATATGATGTTGGAATTTCGGGTATTCAAAGAACATTGAGAGCCATCAAGAACATGATAAGTGCTAAAGTTCACATAATAATTGTGGTGGCGGGTATGGAAGGTGCGTTAGGCTCTGTTGTTTCTTCAGTTACCGACATACCCATCGTGGGGGTTCCAACTTCCATTGGATATGGATTTGGATCAAATGGCATTACAGCTCTGGCTTCAATGCTCCAAACATGCTCGATGGGAATGACGGTAGTAAATATTGATAACGGTATAGGTGCAGGTGCTTTTGCTGCAATGGTGGCAAACAAAATGTCATCTCAGTAAAGACAGAGCCCTCTTATGATGAAGATTTATAAGTAATTTATATTGTTGTCAAATTTATAATAAAAAGGGTTGACAGGGTGAACTTATAATTTATGATTTATACTTCTACATTCAGAAGAATTAGGGAAAGAAAAACAAATTACAGGAAGAGAGCAAAATTACTAATCGGTAAAAAGGATTTTGTGACAGTTAATGTCAGTGATCAAAATGTTTCTGCCCAGTTAATAAGACCACACATTCTTGGAGATAAAGTAATGGCCTCAGTACATAGTAACGAATTACTAACTTATGGTTGGAAAGGTTCGCGTAAGAATTTACCTTCGTGTTATCTCGTTGGTCTATTGTTAGGTAAAAAGTGTATCCAAAAAAAGATTACTCAAGCTGTATTATATATCGGCAAAAGACACTTTACAACAAAAATCGCAGCATGTCTGAAAGGCTTATCTGAGGCAGGAGTGGAAATGCCATTTTCAGAAAATATTATTCCTTCTGATGAAAGAATTCAGGGAACTCACATAGCAGAATATGCAAAAAAACTAAAAAGCAATGATGAACTATATAAATCAAGATTTTCTTCCAACTTGGGCTCAGGCTTGGAGCCGGAGGATTATCAGACCCATTTTTCAGAGGTAAAAGACAAGATTGTAAATGACAAGAATGAAAAAAAATCAGATAACCAATCCAAATCTATATCTAAAACTAGATCCCACAAAAAGAAAGGAGATTCAAAATGAGTTATCAAAAAAGCAATGAACAAGTTGCAGTATGGAAACCCCGTACTGCATTAGGACAGATGGTAATAGAAAACAAGATTAGTTCAATGGAGCAGATTTATGAAAATGGTATGCGAATACAGGAATCAGAAATAGTAAAGCACTTACTTCCAGATATTAAGAGTCAGGTTGTGCATGTAGGCATTGTACAGAAACAGACTGATGCTGGAGAGTTGACCAGATTTAGTGCATTAGTTGCGGTTGGCAACGAAGCTGGATGGTTTGGCATAGGAATGGGTAAAGCCTCTCAAATGAGAATTGCAATAGATAAAGCAACTATTAATTCGTACCTCCATATTATTCCCGTTAAATTGGGTTGTGGAAGTTGGGAATGCCGTTGCACACAACTTCACTCTATTCCATTTAATGTTCGCGGAAGAGGAGGAAGTGTAAAAATCGAGATTCTACCAGGACCAAGAGGATTAGGACTAGTAGCCGGAGAAAATATAAAAAATCTATTAAAATTAGCAGGAATTAAGGATGCGTGGACCAAATCTTTTGGTTCTACCAATACTATGACTTCTACTGCCATGGCGATTTTTGATGCGTTGAATTCAACTTACATAACAGGATGAAGGAAAATGGCTTTATTAGTTGTTAGAATCAGAGGAACGATAAATGTACCTTACTGGGCATTAACCACCTTGAAGAATCTTTATTTAAACAAGAAGTTTTCGGCTACTTTGGTGCCTGAAACATCAAATTATTTAGGAATGCTAAGGAAAATTAATCAATGGGTAGCCTGGTCAAAAGCGGACTCGGATATTGTAAAAACTTTGATTGAGAAAAGAGGCAAAAAACGGACTCCAAAATCGACTTCAAAAACAAAAAAGGATGGTGAAAATTCAGGCGAATTTAAGGCCATTGATGAGTTGGTAGATGTGATTATAAATGATAAATTAAAATTCTCTGAACAAAGGAACTTCAAACCTTGGTTCAATTTGAATTCACCAAAAGGAGGATTTAAAAGAAATACAAAAAAACAATTCTCAGATGGCGGTATCCTTGGAAATAACAAAGATTTGCTTGAAATAGTAAAAAAAATGGTATGAAGTGATTGTTAAAAATGAGTTTTACATTTATATTTACACCTACTCTATTTTGATGGTACAAGGCGTATCATAGATGGCAACTAGATTGAGAAAAAGCCGCAAACAACGAGGTTCTCGATATTGCGGTTGGGGTCAGATTGGGCAACATCGACAGTCTGGTAGCCGAGGTGGAATTGGTGGGGGCGGAAAACATAAGCATTTTTGGATACGAACAGTAATTGAGGAACCAAATCATTTTGGACATGATCCACTTAGTTCTTATAGCCGATTTTTAGTCAAAAAATGGATAAATATAAGAGATTTGAAATCTCTCTCACTTAGATTTGTTAGTAAAAAGGATGAAATGACTGTACTCGACCTTGCATCGTTAGGAATTCAAAAACTCTTGGGCGGTGGAAGTATAAATGAAAGTTATACAATTAAGGTAGCACAAGCATCTGCAAGTGCTAAAAAGAAAGTAGAATCCGCAGGAGGGACAATAATTTCTAATGAGCACAAAACACAATGAAAGTATAATCCGTACAGTAATTAAGAAAGTCTCAGGTTATATCCCTCAGGTTGAGAAACCCAAAAAGAAAATCGGACTTAATGAGAAATTCATTTGGTGTGGGATAGCCCTTTTTGCTTATCTTGTTATGGGTCAAATTCCACTTTACGGTGTAACAAGCGGACCACGATTTGATTTCTTGGCATTTGCCAGGGTTATATTTGCAGCACAACAAGGAACATTACTAGAATTAGGTATCGGACCAATCGTTACTGCGGGTTTGTTAATGCAGTTATTAAAAGGCTCAGAGTTGATAAAACTAAATTTTAAGGATCCAGATGATAGGTCTCTCTTTACTTCGGCAACTAAGATAGTTACAATTATTGTTATCATTGCAGAAGGATCATTATATGGAATTAGCGTATATGGACACCTACTGGCCAGTCCAACTTTTATCCCAATATTAATTGCACAACTGGTGGGAACAAGTATTGTGGTAATGTACCTTGATGAAACAATTCAAAAAGGTTGGGGTCTTGGTTCTGGTATAAGTATGTTTATTATGGCAGGGGTAGCGCAAGGAATATTGTGGAGTGTATTCAGTCCAATACCTGCTCAAGATGGACCGGTGGGAATACTTCCGTACCTTATAGATTCAGCAACTCATGGCGACTTGTCGCACGCGCTATTTAGAAGTGGTCAGCTACCAAGTATCTTTGGATTAATTGTTACAAGTTTGGTCTTACTGGCTCTTGTATATACGCAGGGAATTCATGTGGATATACCAATAGTATCTACGAAGTATCGAGGTTTTACAGCTGTATATCCAATAAAGTTACTCTACACATCCAATATACCCGTTATTCTGTCGTCGGCGTTGTTAGCGAATGCTGTATTTATGGGACAGATGTTATGGGCAAACTATAATCCAGAAAATGCTAATCCATTATTCAATATTATTGCACAATTTGATCCTCAAAGCTCTCAATCTCCAACGGGAGGTATTTTGTACTACGTTACATCTCCCAGAACATTTGAACATGCGCTTCAGGATCCTGTTAAAACAATAGTGTACGTGATATTCCTGACTGGTATCGTAACTGTATTTGGACGTCTATGGGTAGAATTGGGAGGATTATCTGCAAAGTCTGCTGCCAAGAATTTGTTGGATGCTGATGTGCAGGTTCCGGGATTCAGACGTTCTCAAAGTTCCGTTCAAACGTTACTAAATAAATACATACCAGCAGTTACAATAGCTGGTGGAATAGTAATTGGGTTATTGGCATCAGTTTCAAATGTACTGAGCGTATTTGGTACTGGCATTGGTATATTACTAATGGTGGATATCTTGGTAAATTATTATAACTTGTTAATACGTGAACAAGTAGATGTTCATATGCCTAAATTGGCGGCACTCCTTGGAAGAACGTAGAAAAAAAATAGTTATTATAGTTGGTATTCCTGGAGTAGGCAAGAGTACCCTCATTTCTAATGCTACAGAAATATTACAGAATGTGGGAACGACCATATGTACTGTGGTTTTTGGAACTGTGATGTTTGAAGAAGCAAAAAAATTAGGAATAAATGATAGAGATCAAATAAGGAAACTTTCCATAGATGTTCAGCAAAAATTGCAAACCATGGCAGCACAATATATTTCAGGTCTGAAAGGATCTACGGTGGTTGTTGATACTCACCTTTTTATCAAGACACCGTCGGGGTATTATCCAGGCTTGCCCATGAATTTGATTTTGGAATTAAAACCTGATAAGCTGATTTTAGTAACTGCTAATTCGGAAGAAATACTTAGAAGAAGAAAGAAAGACAATACCAGAGCAAGAGATATAATTTCTGATGAAGAAATTAAAAAGGATTTATCAGTTTCTCAATCAATGATCTCATGTCTATCAATTTTGACCGGAGCACCTTTTGAAATTATTTATAACCATGATGATGTGATAGATTCTGCTACTTCACTTATGGTGGAATCACTGAAAATATGTAAGTAATTGAAAAGATGAAATCATGAAGTGCATTTATATCAATATTGGATTAATAATATAATCAAATAGTGGAGTATGGAGCATTGATATTAAAGAATATGCGCGGTATGAGTGTCGTTATATCTGGTAGTGCCACTGTGGGTAAGACTACGCTGGCCCATGCTCTTGCAAAGGAATTTGGATTCAAATTGTATAACGGTGGAGATATCTTAAAGGATATAGCATACCAACAGGGATACTCGATAAGTGGTAATGATTGGTGGGATACTAATGAAGCAATTGGATTTATGAAAGAAAGAAAAAAGAACTCTAAATATGATAGACAGGTGGACGAAAAATTAATTAATATTGCTAAAAAGGGTAACGTTATAATTACTAGCCATACTCTTCCATGGTTAACTTTTGAACCAATTACTTTTTGGTTAAGTGCATCTCAAGAAAAAAGATCTGAAAGAATGTCAAAACGTGATAAAATCCCAATAACAGAAGCTTTAAGCATTGTAAAAATAAGAGACAGAGAAAATAAGAAAATCTACAAGAAAATTTATGGTTCCAAATTTGGAGATAGCCTTGACGTATTTGATTTTATGATAAATACTGAGCTCCTCACTCTTGACTCCCTGGTTTATTTGTGTAAAGAAATTATAAATAAGATGAAAATACCCTAACATCCAATGAATTGAAATGACATTAAAACTTGATACTCTAGACATTATAAATGACGATGTTACTAACAATAAGTATGGACACTACCCTGATAATCGACCCTTGGAAGTTCTCCTAGATTATGGCATTATTCTTTTGGATAAACCTTCAGGTCCAACTAGCCATGAGGTGGTTGCTTGGACAAAAAGAATTTTGGGTATAAGCAAAGCCGGGCACAGTGGTACTTTGGATCCTGGTACTACGGGTATGTTACCAATAGGATTAGGAGATGCGACCAAAGCGTTATCAATACTCTTGTTAGGACCAAAGGAATACTATGCAATTGCGAGAATTCATCAGGAAAAGGATCTAGATCAAATTGATAAGGTACTCAAGGAGTTTACAGGAGAGATTTATCAGAGGCCTCCACAGAGATCGTCGGTAAAAAGATCAACACGTGTTAGAACCATTTATGAAATACAAATAATGGAACGTATCGAAAAGATTATTCTATTGCGTGTATTGTGTGAAGCCGGAACTTACATCAGAAAACTTGTTTATGATATTGGTGAGGTTCTTGGAACAGGGGCGACCATGTTTGAGTTGAGGAGGACAAGAGTGAGTATTTTTTCAGAGTCATCTGATAATTTAATAAGATTACATGACCTCGTGGACGCTATAGAGACCTACAAAGAGACAAAGGATGAAGAGAAAATACGTTCCATTGTAAAACCAATTGAAATCGCTCTTGAGGGAATCAGCTGTGTTGCAGTAAAAGATTCAGCAGTAGATGCACTTTGCCACGGTGCTCAAGTTGCAATTCCCGGAATTGTAGCCACTGATAAAGATATGAAAAAAGGAAATTTAGTTGGAATCTATAGTCTAAAAGGAGAAATAATAGCCCTAGGGGAGGCGAGTATGACTTCAGATGAGATTAAAGGAAACGACAAAGGGATAGCGGTCAATATCAAGAGATTAATAATGAAGCCGAATACTTATCCTCGTGGCTGGAAGACCAGTAAAAAGTTGGAATAAAAAATTAAAAATTGAATGTCTGTTCGCTCAAATTGTTTATTGTTAATTATTGCTTAGATTGATATTCTGTCCTTTCTGATGAAGGATTATTCATCCTAGCCGCCATCATCAAGATTATCGTTCCCGCCTTTTGAATCAGTAGCGTTAAGCAGACTGGTAACGTTAGTAGTATTTAGAGATTCCTCAGGAGTCTTAGCAGCTTTAGCATTCGGAGCACTTGTAGTAGTCTCTCCTCCTCCTCCTCCTCCTGTTTGTTTCTGTTCTTCTCCACTAGTAGCATTTGTCAAGTTAGTCTCTTCTGCTCCTTTAGTTTGTTTTTCTCCTCCTCCTCCTGTTTGTTTCTGTTCTTCTCCACTAGTAGCATTTGTCAAGTTAGTCTCTTCTCCTCCTTTAGTTTGTTTTTCTTCATCTCTTCTCCTCCTTTAGTTTGTTTTTCTCCTCCTCCCACTGTTTGTTTCTGTACTTCTCCACTAGTAGCATTTGTCAAGTTAATCTCTTCTCCTCCTTTAGTTTGTTTTTCTCCTCTTGTCTGAGCTGGTTGTTCTCCAGTAACAGCAGTAGCATTAGTAGATGTGGCATTGGTTTGTTCCCCTGGTTGAGCCTTTTCAGAAGTTACATTTGTAACAGGTTCATCCTCTTCAGATCCTCCGCCTGTAGTATTTACCGCAATTGACTCAATTTGCTTAACATCATTAGGAGTTGCAAGCTGAAGTAATGACTTGTTATCATTTGACTTGTTGTCTTTTGATCCAGATGTCAATTTATCAAGTACTTCCTTTGGTGCAAGTCCAACACCTGTGGTGTTTTTCAGATCTTCATCAACAAATTTTATAATCTTTGTAGAATTTGCAGGAAGAATTGATAATATTTCAGTTCTGTTGCTGATCGAGAGCGGATCACTATCAGGATCTTTAACTGGGGTTTCTTTTGGTAATTTATCTACGGTAATAGCATTTGCTGGTGGGGGTGGCGGGGCAGCTCCATCTTCAGTATCCGGTACAAAGCCCGGATTTAGCCCCTCAGCTGTTGGTCTTTCTGTATCAGTTGTATTTGTTGTATTTGTACCTTGACCAAAAACTTCATTTTGTGTTGGATGTATGATAAAAAACGCTGATGCCAGTAAAAATAAACCTACAAAACCGTATTTTAGCAGTTTCATTTCGAGACGTACATTTAACACGTTAACGATAATTTAAACAATACTAATAAGATTTATGGATTTGGAAAATATATTAATCGACTAGAAGGCGTTTACGTCTGAAGTTGATAAATTCGCATTATACGCAAGAAATAGATACGCGGGTTTATAAAAACAAAATTTAGAATAAAGTAAAAAAATGTTTAGAAATCTTCGCAATTTGATTTCTTGGTGTCACCTTCTGACGGATGATAGTCTAGGATAATGTCATCCCCGCTTCCACAGTCAAATTTATCCGCTCCTGAACCTCCTCTGAGTACGTCATCATCTTTTCCACCATAGAGCTTATCATTTCCCTTTCCTCCTGATAGTCTATCATCTCCACTTCCTCCAAATATGTTGTCCTTACCTGCATAACCTTTTAGTTTATCATCACCTTGTTCTCCATATACCCAATCATTTCCTTTGTTTCCTGCTGCCCAATCATCTCCTCGACTTGCAAAAATGACGTCGTTACCTCTATTTCCTTCTATTATATCATTCCCCTTTCCTCCTGTTATATCATCATCGCCACTATTACCCTGAATCACATCGGTATTCTTTCCACCATAAATGGTATCGTCCCCACCATTACCTTCGACTATGTCTTCACCGTCTCCTGCTAATATGAAATCATCACCAGAATTTCCCATGATGTTGTCCTCTCCATCATGTCCATACAGATTATCTTCTCCAGATTTTCCCCACATTACATCATCACCTTTCAATCCCCAGATGCTATCATCATTATTAGTTCCTGGAAGAACATCATCATCATTAGTT
>VBPX01000035.1:64780-65894 GCA_005877075.1 Nitrososphaerota archaeon
CCGCCAACACCGCAATTAAAGCGACAAATATTTTTTTACCGTTGATGATCTTTTGATACATTTCTTATCTAGAACTAGTAGAATGTCCACCAATTTAAGCAGTACTTTTTTTCCGATAAACTGAGACTGCAATTTTCATTAAAAAAAGTTGAAACTGCGCCGGGAGAGGAATTTTAACCACATGTCCGTACTCCGGGGTTCATGCTAAAGATAAGTATATTTACAGTTGTGAAGCGGTATTTTTACCTTGGTCAGTTAAAGCTGATATTAAAATTCACCTGGATAAATCGCTGATATATAATGACATTGTTTCTCAAAATTGATAGCGATAACGATAGGTCTAATTCCGAATATAGACCTAGTATTATAGGATTACATAAATGATTTCTTTATTTTGCTGTGAAGTTGATATGGAATTGACTCATCTCAGAGATTCCAGTGTCTTCTTTTTCCATGTAATTATTGAATAGAGCCCGTAGCTCCCCGCAATGATAACGGATACTTGTAAAATTCTGCTGAGTATATTTAATACTCCAAAATCTTCGTGTGGATCGTTTATTAGCTATCGTTTTATGCACAATATACAGTAATACTATAACTAATGAGCCAGTTACTGCTATAAGGTAAAGGGTAGCATCATTCTTCCTGTTCTTATATACCCAGAGACCGATTGGAACATGTGCAATACCAGCTACTGTGAAAAACACAATTTCTATCTGTGAACTCATTAAGTCAGATCCCGACGCTGTCTTAAACTCTTCAATTTCCTGATAGACGATCGCAAAGCAAACACCGCTTGTATAAAATATCAAAACAGTCACGACGTAGATGATCCAAGATCTGTTGTCATCTTCACGCGTCATTCGTTTCATATCCCTTTACCGATCGGATAGTATAAAACTAGCACGGTAAACTGCTTACATGTCAATTTACTATAACTAACTTAGGTAAGATAACAAAATCATCCAGTGCATGGGCGAGTGAAACTGCTTACTGAATAAAACTAGTCTTCCTCGAGTTAATTGAATCTTGCTAGTTAATTTGATATTTTTATTTTGCATTTACGACAACTTTGGTATACCTTAGGATTAATCCAATCACCCGAGCTATTAAG
>VBPX01000090.1 GCA_005877075.1 Nitrososphaerota archaeon
TAGTGTTACCGTTAATAAATATATTACTAAGTACTATCTTACATTCACTCATATGGTCAGCAATGGACTTGATCCAATACATTTGACTGAGCGTCTGATCTAAATATAGAGGCCCAAGATGATTTAATTATATACTTGTACCATATTGTATATATTCTGAAAAAAATACATACCGTTGTCTTTGGTCATTAGAAGTAAAAAAGTCTTTCAAATTTATCCTAACTACATTAGACGTACTTTACTTTTTGTGATTATAGATAGTATTTACAATGGTTAAGTCTGCCTTTTCAGTTGGTGTTAATCTATAATGAAAATTCTCAATATTTTTTATCTACTAACAAGAGACTTTTGGAACCCTTGCAGTTCAGTTTTCTATTTTATTATCCTGTTTTCTTTTTCATTAGGTTCCTTGTTAGGCTGTGCTCATGGGTACGACAATAGCAAAGTCAGTTCGAAGTTAAATGAATTTAATTTTGTAGTTGCTGGAGATTTTGGCTGCGGTGATGAGGCAAAAAAAACGATTGAAGCGATGGGTAGCATGAAACCTGAACTAGTAATGGCGCTGGGGGATCTGGCATATAAAAAGTACCCGATTTGTTGGTTTAATATGATTAAGCCTTTAGAGAACAATAGTAAATTTAAGATTTCTTTTGGACAACATGATGTTTCTCACGGTAATGTTACTTATAATCAATATCTAAAACATTTTAATCTTACCAAACCATACTATTCCTTTGATTACGAAAACGTTCATTTCCTCGTCATGGCAACTCCTAAGAATACATTAATACCATATAATGCTACCTCAGACCAGTATCAATTTGTTAAAGACGATCTTAAAAGTGCTCATGAAAATAAGAGCATTAATTGGATAATAGTGTACTCATTTAGGTCATTCTATTCGTCTAACACAACACATCCTGGTCTGGACGAACTGCAAGATACGTACCATCCTCTATTTGATAAATACGGAGTAGATATTGTCCTACAGGCTCATAATCACAATTATCAACGGACATATCCCCTCTCATACAATGTCACCAAACAGTATAATCCAACAATTACCGATAGGAATACTGATCACTATAACAATATTGAAAATGGACAAATATTCATTACAGTAGGAACTGGTGGGGCAGAATTTTATAATTTTACAGGTCAGGCACCTTACATTGTAAAGCAACTTCTACTACATGGTTTTCTAAATGTGGATGTTACGAATAATGGATCAAAACTATGGATTACATTTTATCAAAACACAGGCATGGCTCGTGATCATATTACCATTTCAAAGAAAGTTTGATCAGTTATAATAACACTTTTTGAGTATTTTTTGCAAACACTGGTCGGATTCCAATGCCGAGTATTACCTTTAATTATCAAGTATCAAAAATAACAGATTGACAGTAATTTCTTTTTGAATTAGATAATAGTACTAGAATACTTAAAACACCAATCCTACTTTTAACAATTTAATACTTATGAATCGGATGCTAAGTGAAATTGACCAAGAAAATGTAGTAATTTGCTTCGTGCCTTTCATTTTCTATTGAGGTTAAAGAAAGATATGGGCCTTCTCTTTCCACCTTTTCAACAGGTACAGACAACCCATCTTATAGAGATTTTCCTGTATCTTGTAGGTTCTGTATTGTCTGCAGTCTTGATTGCATTGTCGATTTCTGCATATCTAAACAGTTGTCTTAAGAAACTGAAGTACACTCCTATCCATAGACATCTTGAATTTACGGATTTTATCTAATATCACATTTTGGTACAATCCATAAAACAAACATACTTGAAAAATTCCCGTGAACCAACCACCGTCATGCCTCATCTTTATGGGATTGAATTAGTGACAAATCTGTCATTAAATCCTCCGGGCCCGTGTAAAATTAATCCTTCTAAAGTGGGTCTAGAAATCATGTCAAATTTGTTTCAGAAACGACCAGGTAAATTCAATTGATACAGCTCCGAAGAAATTTAGAATGAAATACTTTGAAATAAAGAAACTTTAACTGCATTTGAAATGATGTAGATAGAGGGAGACAAAGCATAAAAAAGAGAAGCAAACCACGCAATCTTATTATAACAAGTAAATTTAACTCTAGATTTTTCAAAAGTTTCATATACCATTATAATTCATCCTGAGTAAAGGGTTATGCTCAAGTGTGCAGAATGTCATTGTATTAAGGAATATTGTAAGAATGTAAACTCCAACGATTGCGTCTATTGTGCCAAGGAAGTTTGTTGCTGTAGTGGGTTACATGTAAATGACATTGGTAATAAACATCATGTTCTATTGTTTTTTGGTCATGTAAGAACTTTTTTTGTGGCAGCGTTGGGCATTGAAATACTGTGCATTATGGCAGCAGAAATTGGACAAAATAGTGGATTATATTTATTTGGATATAACATACATGGGATCATTATAGCACACGTCATGGGATACGCTTTAGCAGGGTTTACTACTTTTGTTACCATTCTTGGTAGATATGATTTTAAAGATAATGCAAAGTTAGATACTTGTTGTTCAGTGCTTGAGCAGCAATCAAACAAAGGATTTTTTCCCAATCTTGTTATTACTTTCAAGAATTTTGGTATAGGAATTTCTAAGTTATCTTCCCTGCACCGACAATCAAACATTGGACATATTCTAAAGACAAGCCTCATCATCTTGGTAACAGCGGAGACTGCTTGCATATTAACAGCAGAAACAGTTGACCTCATATTCTACAAACAATCCACAGTACTATCCATTCCTTTCGCATTACTGGCTGGAACACTAGCAGTTGTATTACCGGAAGCTTACAAGAAAATAAAGATGCATTCACCACAAATTGAAAAATAAGAATCCAAGGTCGAACAATACTAAAGTAGTTTCCTGCATGAGAGTACTTGAATTCCAATAGCGATGACAACAATCCCCGTCGCATAACACTCGGGTTACAAGCAAATATTCAGCAATTCCTTATCCTTGTTTTAGTAAATGCTTTTGTCGGTGCTATGATTGGACTTGAGCAAACAGTAGTACCGCTTATTGGTAAAAATGATTTTGGCATCGAATCTAATGCCTTAATTGTATCATTCATAGCTAGTTTTGGAGTAGTTAAGGCTATTCTGAATCTCTTTGCCGGTAATCTTTCTGACAAGTGGGGAAGAAAAAATGTATTGGTATTAGGTTGGCTCTTTGGTTTACCAGTTCCGTTTTTCTTACTATTATCTCCTGATTGGAACTGGATTATTTTTGCAAATATTCTACTTGGAATCAATCAAGGATTAGCATGGTCAATGACGGTTAATATGAAAATTGACCTTGTTGGAAAAGAAAGAAGAGGACTAGCATTAGGGCTTAATGAGTTCGCAGGATATGTGTCCGTGGCACTTGTTGGATTTGTAACAGGCTACTTAGCTTCCACGTATGGTTTGAAACCGTATCCATTTTATCTTGGTATTGCATTTGCCATGCTTGGTCTTATTATTTCTTGGGTTATTGTTAAGGATACTCGAAAATTTACTGTGCTAGAAATAAAAAATGACTTGTCAAACGAAAATGTAAATGTAAGCAAACCTGACCTTAACTTTAAAGAGGTTTTTATTCAAACTTCATGGAAAAATCGAACGCTTCTATCAGTTAGTCAGGCGGGTTTAATCAATAATTTGATTTTTGGAGTGACGTGGGGTTTATTCACTTTGTACTTCGCTTCCTTTGCAATAGGAATTAGTGAAATCGGTTTTTTGAAGGCACTTCATCCAGGAATTTGGGGAGTTCTCCAACTCTTAACAGGTACATTTAGTGACAAGGTGGGCAGAAAGGTGCTGATTTATCCAGGAATGATTATCCAAGGCATTGGAATTTGGGTGGTGTTATTTACTGGTTCTATGTTAGGTTGGATCATCGGTATGTCATTACTTGGTGTAGGAACTGCACTTGTATATCCAACTCTCTTGGCTGCTATCAGTGATGTGACACATCCAAAATGGAGAGCAACATCTTTAGGTGTTTACAGATTTTGGAGGGATCTAGGTTTTGTATTTGGAGCAGTGGGAATTGGTTACATAGCAGATCTATTTGGTCTTAATAATGCTATTCAGCTAGTAGCCTTTTTAGCAGTAGGGTCTGGAATATTTGTTTTGGTGGTAATGAAAGAAACAATAAATCGTGGACGGCATCAGGCTCATTAAGAACTGTTTTTCAAATTATCTCGGTCCATAAAATATTATAGCTGCTCCCAGAACTGCCACCGTAGCTCCTATTATCTCATATCTATCGGGTTTCTTTTTGTCTATCATCATCCCACATAAAAGAACTGGAACAATGAATTAGATAGCTGGATTATAAAGTTGGAGTTAAATTATTATGTGCAGCAAATGCACAAGATAAAGTCTGAATGCAACAGGAAATCTCTCTCTTTTTGGGTGTAATCTTGTTTGGTTTGTTACATGGTATCAATCCT
>VBPX01000091.1 GCA_005877075.1 Nitrososphaerota archaeon
CATCGAGAGCGATATTGAAAGTTTCTCTATTTTTTACTTCTTTATTTGATGACATGTAATATATATAGGCGTAAGCCTATATATATCTTGGTATTAATTGGTATTCAAAACCATGTAAAGGTAATGAACGACCTGGTTTATAACTGGTTCTAATTTTCTGCCTACGAAATGTCGATCAAAATTATAAATAATAGAATTGAGAGTCGTATTATCAATATCCTGGTTCAACCTAATTGGCAAAAAGTCTAGCGTTAACAATATTTCTTGCGGTGGTAATTGCTGGTGTTGGGCATATTTATCTGGGTTATAAAAAACGTGGAATAATTATACTGATTGCTCGAATAGCCATTTGGCTTGCTGTATTTTGGTTTATTCCATTTCCACTAAGTTGGGTAATAGGTCCACTATTGGGCGGTGGTTTTTGGATCTGGCAGATAATTGATGCAGTAAGACTTTATAATAAAATGAAATCACGATTAGATGAGCAGACCAGTTTAAGAGAGACGTCTTGAGATTTATCGTACCTAAAAATTCATCTCCAAAGTCAAATATTCTCGATTAATTTAACTTGCGTTTTTTGTCTATTCAATTCCAAAAATATGTAAATCGAATTGGTCGGCTTGAAATCAAAATATTAACCCTTATAGTTCTTATTGTAATTTTACTTTTATGACTATAGACGAAGGCCATAATGGATAAGGATGGCGGAAGTCTGACATGTGACGTATACGAGCAAACATTTGATACGATGGAATCTTTTAAAGAACACAAATTATCGGAAAACAGAGATGAACGTTTAAAATACAAAGGCATAGATTAGTTAATTTAATTTTGCCATCAAAAGGATATAGGCTCTTTCAGAAGATGGTTTTTCTTCCTATGCTGAGGAAGCTGGTTCCATAGGATGCAAGATACTAGTGTATGTAATCCAATTTAGATACGTGTACGGTTTTGAGAAAAGTTTAGATCTAAAATATGGTCTTCTAGAGAATTCCAAAAGAATCCATTAATAGACAGTATTTATTTACGTATTCTGTTATAATTGTGGTAAACCTTAATTATATCTGGCGAGATATGGATAAAAGGAAATATTAATGCTAACAGTGAAAAAAGAAGCTAACGCCAAACACAGATTAGTCCATTTGGGATTTAGAATAGATGAGGATGTTCTTAATAGTATAAAAAAAGCGGCAAAAAGAACAGAAACTACGGTAAGTAGTCAAACCAACAAAATTCTCAGAGATTGGGTCACACGAGATGCCTTTTTTCAGGAATTGGGTTTTATCCCTATGAGTAAGGATATTCTCAGAGCTTGGATAAACAAAATAGAAGAAAGGGAACTTATTATCCAAGCTAAAGATTTCGGATTATCCGCAGTGGAATTGATAGTTTATTTTTTTGGTGAGCTTAACGTAAATACCATGATTAAGTTTCTAGAAATACTTTTTAGCCGATTCCAATCGTATCAACATCATATTGAGAATAACACTCATTCGTTTTGTATTAATCATGATATATGTATGAATTATTGAGTTTTTTTTTGTGAGCTGCTAAGAGTGTTGATAGAACCAATAATCAAAGGCCCAATAAAGGTTAAGAGCCTAACACAGAAAATGATAAGCATCTCATTCGACATTGTGTAACTAGATATTAGCATCATTACTAGTTGTTGAACTGTGTTCAACAATGTTGGTACCTGTTCAACAATGATAGCGCGTGTGCCGATTTGTACTGGTTGAGTAAAACTGTACACGCAGCTCTTAATATAAACTAGCCACTAAACCCTAGTAATGATATCAAAAGCAAGGCAGATTGAAATGTTCCTCTCGCCAGGAATGATACTTGCAATTGCAGCCATATATGTCTTCCCGATGCAGCAAGCAATGGCATGTGGCGGCGGTTGTGATGGCGGAGGCAAAAAGGGTGGTGGCAGTGGAGGCAGTCTAGTAAACGTACAGGACAACAACATTGGTAACATTGAAAAAAATAAAGTTCTCAGTAACGACAAAATCCTAAGCAAAAATAAAATAAAAGACGTAAATGTCCTAAGCAAAAATAACGGAAATAAATTTCAAAGCTACAATGAAATTCTGAGCGGGGTTGGCAAACAAAATAATATTCAGAGCGAAAATGAAATTCTGAGCGGGGTTGGCAAACAAAATACTATTAAGGGCTTTGACTTTAATGTCCTGAACGACTATTATAAAAAGTCCTGCGGCTGCTAATGTGGAGTAAGGGAATAATGACCAACGATCAACTCCCCCATTTTTTTTCTAATTCTTATCTTTTTATTACCGGTATAGCGGTGACATTATTTTTTGTAATCTTTTTTTCTACGGCGTCCCAAGTTCAAGCACAAGCTGAAGTACAGGCAATACAGGGATTTTATGCGAACCTCTCAGGCAAAGAGGAAGTTCCTCCAAACGAATCTAATGCGACTGGTTATGCTGTGTTCCTATTTAATAATCAGAGTTCACAAATCTCCTATCTTGTTAATACGACCGGACTTGGCAAAATAACTGGGGCACAAACTCATAATGGAACTGCGGGAATAAATGGTGAGGCCGTTGTTACCTTGTCAAAGGAAGTATCCGCTAAAGATAAGAAAAATCCAGCATCAATATGGTTTACTGACGATATAAAGAAAGATGATCTTCAAGGTCCACTAAAGGGGAAGGAAATTTCTGACTTTGCGACATTAATGAATAATGCCAGCGCCTATGTAAATATAAACACTGACAAATATCCAGAAGGTGACATTCGTGGTCAGATTGTAGCTGGACAAGTGATAATGCAGGGCGGCGTTATAACAGGTATGCAATTGGGATCTGGTGTCGTCATACCTCTAACAGGCTTCCAAATTGCAGGAGGAGGTATAAGTTTCTTGCCAAGTGGTTTGATTGTTGGAGGTGTTGGAGGTGTTGGAGGTGTTGGAGGTGTTGGAGGAGAAAATGATAATGAAGGTATTAGTAAAAGTACTCTAAAGGCTATAAAAGATGGAATTGAAGGAGTTCTCTCGGACGGAAAGGACACTTATTATGGTGTTGATGACGTAGCTGATGGTATCAGTGAAAAACTAAAGAACGTAGTAGGAGATGATGGAGGATTTAGCGACAGTACTCTAAAAAACATTAAAGGTTCTATAGAAAAAATCTTATCAGATGGAAAAGATACATTTTCTGGTGTTGATAGTACGGCTGATGGTATCAGTGAAAAACTAAAGAATAATTTAGAAAGTATAAAGGGTGGTCTAGAAAAGCTTACCTCAAATGATGGAGACTCGAGTGATGGAGGTTCAAAAGATGATGGAGGTTCAAAAGATGATGGAGGTTCAAAAGATGATGGAGGTTCAAAAGATGATGGAGGTTCAAAAGATGATGGAGGTTCAAAAGATGATGGAGGTTCAAAAGATGATGGAGGTTCAGTAAAAGACAAAGTTGAGCATTTATTATCTTAATTCTTGAGGCAGTTAATCTAGAACGACGTGCGAAATTTCGAATCCCGAGGCTAGCATCCGTGTCCCCATAAACGGTACTGCTCTCTGCTGGGTTTAGGTTTACCATTTGAATTGAGTCTGATTAATACTAGTTGAAATACAGAAACTAGATTTTTATGCGTGGAGTATAATTTTAAAGATGTTTGATCCAAGAATTTTATGGGTAAGGTTATAGATAAGATTGTGTATATATTATGCATGGTAAAGTTCGAGTTTCTCAAATCAACTCAAACTGAGTCACCGCGTCCGGAAACTGATTTAACATTTGATGAAATTTGCCCTATTTGGTCTAATAAATTAAGAAATGGGATAGATGAAATAGATCGTAGGATTTTAGTTAAGGATTCTAAATATTGTGTAGTAGGCGAAGCTTGGGGATTTTCAGGAAAACAAACTGGATATTACGTTGCACCTTTGATTCCCATTATTGGTTGTTGGACATGTATTAAATACGGACAAAATTTTAGTAAAACCGCCAGACTGAAAAAATCCTATAATGATTTTGAACCGCTTATTTCAGAATTTTTAAGACACTGGAATCAAAGACACAAAAAGGTTAGAAGTACTAGACTTAATTCAATAGTCACAACATAATATAGCATTGATTTTAGGATCTAAAGCATTATAGTTATTTCTTATAACCCCTTTAATTATCTTGAACTACATATGAGAAGACAATAAAATTCGTATCAAACCCAACTTGTATATAGCAAAAACACTAAAAAAAGTTTATACGACTTATGTATAAATAAATTAGTAACCTTATGGAAACTGAAAAATGTTCAAGATATTTGTTAGCGTATTGCACATTAGCTGGATTATTAGCATCAATTGTAATATCCGGGTTATTATTTAGTCTAGATTTCGTTTCAAAAACTCCTTTTGGTACTTTTTTTGCGGTTATAGGATCCTCTTTAGGATATTATGATTCAAATACATCGCCATACATCGGTCTTTTATTACATTTTGCTACTGGTACTGTAGCTGGTAACTTACTTGGACAAGGGGCAATATTTTGGAAGAAATTAATTCCATTTGGTTTCAAACGAGGCACAATTGTAGGAATAATAACTGGAATATTGCTTTGGTTAGTCTTGTTTTTACCGCTGACAACATATGTTATACAACCCAAATTAAATATGTTCAACTATTCTGCTCCCAATCAATATATCTTTGTAATAGCACAACATTTTCAAGGATTATACTCAGTTGTACTAATAGGTTCCTTTTTTTTCCATATAATTTATGGAATAATTTTAGGATTAATAGCTGGAAGGCTTGTAGAATTAAAACATTGATGGAGATATGAGCTATTGATATTAGGGATAGGACCATATATTTAATTAGTAACAAACTTCCTATGCTTAGTAATATGAACTTAAACTAATTGAATTGACTTTAACAAGTATTATTGTTTTTTTAATGCTTTTTCATCCATGTATATTATTTCCCAGAGATGGCCATTAATATCCTGAAAACTACGTCCGTACATCCATTCATGATCTTGTGGTTTCCTACTTTCTTTGCCTCCAGCTTCTATTACATCGTTTATCATCTGATCTACTTTTTCTCTACTTTCGGTAGACAATGCTATTATTACTTCAGTATCTTTTGTAGTATCACAGATTTCCTTTTTAGTAAAGGTTTTAAAAAATTTTTCAACTAAGAGCATTATGAATATATCCTTATTGACAATCATACATGTGGCATTCTCATCAGTAAATTGAGGATTAAATTCAAAACCAAGTTTTGTAAAGAACTCTACTGTTTTGTTAAGATCTTTCACTGGTAAGTTCACAAAAATTTTTTTTGCCATTATGTTAGAATCAAGATTTAAGTTTATAAGCGCTTTGAACTAAAATGGTACACAAAGAACAACTCAAAATGAGATAATGAGATAATGAAATCTAAATTCTATATCAAGTTTGGTCGTTCTAGTAATACTAAGTCCTATAAAGAACTCGCGTTAATAGTAACATAATCCAGCTTTAAAGGTTTCTACGTAGTTCTGAATCTTGAATATAAAGAAGATACTAAATATAAAGAAAGATTAATACCAATCCCTGCCGAGATTAGTTTTTACTTTATTGTATTCTTGATTCTCTCATTGGTGTTTGTAGAAGCTCTCCAATTTCGTTATGCATCTTTAAGAGGTTCAATCCTTTTTCGGTCGTTTTGTAGGTTTGTGAGCCTTCTAAATACTCCAGTAAATTATTTTCAAGAAGTACAGAAAGATATTCTCTTAATTGAGCGTAGCTAAGAAAGGCTTTATACATAATTCTTGTTTTTGTTGCACTGCCATTTGCTGCTTCTAGGATCATAGACACTATTTCTGTTCTACTTCTGTATTTCATATTTACGATGGGTTAATTCTACTATTTTAGCCTATTGACACAATAATCTAGAACAAAACGAGATTCTACACAAACTCTAATTGAAAAAGATACCTCACCTGAAACTGTTGACATTGAAGATTTTAGGTACAATCNNNGGAACCATGTGGAATTTCACACTAGTCTTAATTGAGAATAATCGTATGCGTGTTTGTTTAAAATGTGATTGATAGTTGACTCATTTTACTGAATTTCAAACTTGATTTCTATGAAAGAGAAAAAAATTTACTGATCAGAGGAATCTCAGTCTTTTAGAATTATAAGAGTTCTGTCAATACAATGTTTAGTCTGTAGCTGATGAGTTATTCTTACCGGTACCATTGATTTGTACTAGGGACTCTACATCTGACTCGCCTTTTATGCTCATAGCCTTTATCTCTCCGATATTTTGCGCATAGTACTTGTTTTCAACAATGTCAGGTTCAAGTGGTGAAAAATCCTTGGTTTTAAGCACGTTTGAGAAAGTGCCGTATGGAACTGTGACCTTCTCATCCAAACTAAGGATTGTGCCTTTGTCTTCAGCAACACCTTTTAAGAATTCTTGGTTATATGCATCGTCAACCTTAGGATTCGCCTCCATTACTATTCCAGCTTTGGCGCCTTTCACACCTGCCTCCCATGACCCTTCGTGGCTTCCCTTGTTACTAAGGTCGGTAGTATATTCACCCATATACCAGACATTTCCTTGATCATCCTGTGCGAACCAATCATTTGTAGTTTCTTCATGCTCTCCCTTCACGTACCCGTCATCATGAATTATGCGTGTGGTTATACCCATTATTTTCTTTGTATCGTTGGTCACTACAAACACGTCCCGTGTGGGTTCATCCTCGCTTTTACCTTCATAAATCATTGTGGTACCAGGTTTCAAAGGAAAATACTTATTATCAATTTCTAAAGGACTACTAAAATTAGATTTGTCGAAAACGATCGATGCTGCTTGTAAAATATGCCACACTTTCCATGTCTTGTGAAAGTAATGTGTTTCCTTGCATATCTTTACTAATTATATTATCAATTTTATTCGGGATCGGTGGTTCTAGCAACGTTATTAGTTCCTTAAATGGACTCAAATATTATTGAATGAAATTAGCTTTAAACTTTTCGATTTATTGAACACTTTCTTTCAGTTACGTAATGAAACACATCTCAGAGGCTGGGATTACTCAGCCGTTCAGTACTACCAAGACTTTCGAAATAACTTTCTGATTCTAGGAAATAGGCAGATACGATTCCATCATATGGTACCAAGCATAATATTGAATCCCTTGAAAAGACTGAGCTATCACAACTTTGGAAGTAAGTCTGACATAAAATCTCCGAATCTATCATAGATTTCCTTATGCTCTGGAGGATAATCTGTACCGAGTAAGTCTGCTATGAGACCTCTGCTCTTAGCTATCTGCCTGAAAATATCTTTTTCTGTAATTATGCCAATCATTCTATTATTATTATCAACAACGATGAGCCTTCTAATATTATAAAAATTCATCTTATCCATCGCTTTTTGAGCGAGGCTGTTGATTCAATTGTAATTACCGGTTTGCTCATCATTGTACGCAATGACTTTTGGTTTGACCACGGTTCAAGCTCACCTAATATACGCACGATATCTCTTTCTGTAATTATTCCAATAGGTTTCATGTCAGCGTCCCCGACTTCCACTATAACAACACAACCAATTTTATGCTCACCCATAATCTGCATGCCCCATGATATTTTGCTCAGCGTGTGACACTATTTTACTATTCCGAGTAAGGAGTTACAGCTTTAGCTGTTAAACTCTAAAATTAATTCTTATCTCACTAAAGGATTCATTGAACCTTTTAGCCTCATAAATCATAAAAAAGAGTTATTTTGGCTATATGCCAAGTTAAAATATCTGTCTTGTCAAGAAGACTAAAAATTAGTTTTCATAGTTAACTTTCTCTATAAAATGCTTGACTTTTCAAAGGTTGCAGAATATTCAAGGGATAATGAGGATAAGGACAGAATTGAAATGATATTAGAGTATTATATTTGATTAATTAAATGGTCAAGGATCAAAATAGTCTTATAGATATTTGGTAAAGGTCGATGAACAAACTGCATTGAAACCAGAAGAGCTGGCTCCTCTTACTGACGCAGGGCTTACACCATATCGAGCTATTAAAAAAGTATGGCATCTTCTGGGACCAGGCAAGTCAATAGGGATAGTTGGAATGGGAGGACTGGGTTTCTATGCCACTCAATATGCAAGAATATTAGGTTGCGGTGCGAATGTCGTTGCCTTCGATCGTGACGAAAATAAATTGCAATTACCTAGAGATAGGCGCAGATTTTACAGTTAGTGTAAATAAGTCACTTGATATTAGGAATGAAATATCCAGGATAACAAAGGGAAACGGCGTTGATGTAGTACTGGACACCGTAGGGTTGGAAAGCACTCTTAATCTGGCTGGTACTCTTTTAAATAAAAATGGTGCAATAGTAATGGTAGGATTGTTTGGTAAAGAAATCACAATACCTTTGTTCCAGACAGTCATCAAAGAGTATCAGCTTTACGGTTCTCTTTGGGGAAATTATAACGAGCTTCGTGAAGTTGTCGATTTGGCCAAGACAGGTAAAGTTAAACATCGAATCCAAAAATTTAGGCTTTCTGAAGTAAATGATGCAATTGAACTATTGCATGGTGGGAATATTACCGGCCATGCTGTAATTATACCTTAATTTTTTTTAACTCATTTTTAGTTACTCAGATAAATTAATTGCTCAAAGCTATTCTTAGTAGAAGAATAATCTCGTGAATGCTTGGTTGTGTCAGCAGCTGAGCAAATCCTACGGTTCATCGAGAACAACAAAATATACGATTGTTATGGGCACTCCTAGATTGGAATGAATTTCGAATATAAAGGCTCTCGATAGTGTCGCAAGAAAGGCGTGAGTACTAGTCTAATATGCTGTATTAATGGTTTACTAAGGGAGATTATCTTAGTCCTAATATGAAGACTTTACTTCTCGAGAAAATGTGGAACTATCTTTGCATCTGATTGTATAGCAGCGAAGTATTTAATACAAATGGCACGAACAGGCATATAATTCAATGTCAGTTACTATAGCTAAAGTTAAGGGTGTTAAGATCAGAATCCACTTTACATTCCTCATAGTATTCGCGTTAGTAACATGGACGCTTTCAGATCAGCTCATCCCAATATTACTTCCAGGCTTGACATATGTTATTTACCTATCTGTTGCTGTGGTGGGAGCTATCGTTCTATTTGGATCTGTAATACTCCACGAATTGGCACACTCAATTATGGCAACCAGATATGGAATCAAAGTTAGACAAATCATATTATTCATCTTTGGCGGAGTTTCTGATATAGAAGAAGAACCAAGACATTTTCAGAAGGAATTCAAGATAGCTGTTGTTGGTCCTCTTACTAGTTTCGGGTTAGCAGGTATATTTTCATTGTCCAGTTTCTTGGTTGAAAGTATTGCCGGCAGCGATTCTCTAATAATCTTGCAAGCGATAGATGTCATTTTGTATTATGGTGCTCTTGTAAACATAATGTTAGGTGTTTTTAACCTAATTCCTGCATTTCCTTTGGATGGAGGTAGGATACTCCGATCTGTATTAATTAAACGGAATAGAGATTTCAATACAGCCACAAGGATTGTAGTGAGGACAAGTACACTAATATCGTATGCCTTAATGGCAATTGGTTTCATTACTATAGTAACTGGATCCTTTGTAGGAGGGTTTTGGATCTTGCTCATAGGTTGGTTTCTAAATTCAGGGGCACAGTCGTACTTACAGGAACAAGAACTGAGTTCCATTCTTTCTAACGTTCACCTTAGAGATATCATGAATACCAATATAATTGCCATAAGGAAGGGTAAAAATTTGCATGATATTTTCACTAATTATTTTGGAGTTTATATGAAAACTTCATTTCCTGTTGTTGATGACTCAGGTTCTTTGTTAGGGGCAATAACACTTCCTATTGTAACTAGCATTCCAGAGCACAAAAGACGAAATATCATTGTAGATGATGTGATGATCACCAAAGATGACTTACTAGTCATGGACTTTATGAACAATGCAAATGAAGCTCTAAAAGAAATGGCAAAAAGAAAAATGAATATGGTTTTTCTTTGTAATGCCGATAGAAAAATTGAGGGCCTTATAACAAAGACTGATGTCTTAAGCATAGCAGCTGAAAGGCGAAAATATCTTCATACACTAAAACGGAACTAAGTCCCTCCAGACTCAAAATCTAAAGGCTGATTGTATTATATCTGATTCTTGAGAAGAACCAACAAAAAGAAACACTCATTCAAAGGCTGTGAGAAAATTGTATTACTAATCTGCCGCTAAGGTAATTCTCAGTGCATTAGTTTCCTTATATTGCCTAATGCAGCAAAGTTTCTTGAGACTATGAGTTGTCCTTAATTGTCCCTGTTACTGCTATCTTCAGTCGCCCTCCTTTTACAATCTGTAGTCTCTTGAATAGAGACGAGTTGGCTAGTATGG
>VBPX01000087.1 GCA_005877075.1 Nitrososphaerota archaeon
GGAAACTATCGTATACAAGTATTCAAGCCAATAGCCTCATCTATTACTATCGCATAAAACAAATAATCTGCCTTTAGAGTACATTTAAAAAAGCCAAAAAATTTCACCGTTTCAAGTATCATTATCACTTCAAGTGGTAGATTTAGAGTATTCATGATAAATAATCCATAGAAAAAGTCGATGAATTATTTCAAGTTCGGAACTATTCTATATATCGCTCCTTCATCTGTTCCTCGGGAACCTGAAACTACATACAAATATCCATCAGGGCCAACTTCTAAATCAGTAATAACCCCAAAATTTTCACCAAATATTATTTTACTAGAATCATCATTCTTGCTGAAAACTAAGTCGGCAAGATCATCTCGTAAGTCCAAAGAATCCCTATCATCAGTAAGATCAAAATGATATATTGATCCATTTTTTGCTGACCCTACAAAAACATCATTTTTGTATTGCTTGCCGAGTTTATCTGAATCCAAAAATATCAAGGCAGTCGGAGCGACAGTTTTGTCCCATACAAATTCTGGCTTGCTATATTTTCCTTTACCATTAAAATTGACAAGCTCTATTTCTTTGGTTGAATTAAGTATGCCGTCTTTCTTTCTTGTCTGATCTAATTTCCAAATCCCCTGAGCCTTTTCCCATCCACTATTAAAACCTGGTTTGACTAGGTTAATTTCATCCCCAAATTGAGGACCATTTTCTGTATCCCATAAATTCCCAGTAAGGGGGTCAAAGCCGATACCAAAGCTATTTTTTATTCCGTAGGCGTAGTATAGGTTAAGTGGATATTTATCACCAAGAATTCCCTTACCAACAGGTTTACCATCTTGCGTAAATCTAAGAATTCCTGCACGACCATCCGGAAGGGTGCCATTTATAAGATTTTGTGCCTTGGTATCAAAACTACTGGTCTGGGTAAATTTTGTTGGTTGCAAATCACCGATAGTAACATATACGTTTTTTTCTTTATCCATCAGCAAGACACCACCGTTATGACTCGGCCCTGGCAAAGCAGAGACATTAAGAATTAAATTCGGATCTATCAGTGTATTATTTTTAGTATCAAGTATATATCTGTATACATAATTTCCACAATATTGAGCACTCTTTGGTTGGCCTTTTTTTGTGCACTGGGTATAATAAAGAAATACAACACTACTATTATCTTTTGTGTTCTCTTCCTTTTCCGATACAGCAATTCCCAATAGGCCACGTTCATCTTTAAAAGCTACATGAATATGAATAAGTGGACCAGTAACGTTACCATTAATTATTTCAAATACATTGCCAGTATTTTTTTCTAGCAGTAGAATATCATCATTCCCCAAAAAAGCAATACTAGTAGGAAAATCAAAGTCGTTAACCACTAACTCTACTTTAAGATTTGAATCCGTTAATAAGGGTCCAGGAATTGTTTGGTTTTGACCATAAATTTTATTCGCTAATCCATATGATAAACAAAGTAAACAAGATAATGAAATTATTATAAGAGGAATTGCGATAGAGATTTTTTGGTAGCTTTGATTTAGATTTTCTAATTTTTGCAATTTCTTAGTCATCATACACATAACACTCCTATAGTTAATCCTGATTAAGCAAAGGAAGGATAGATTGTCGCAAGTTATTCTGATGCCTTAAGAAACTTTTGGGATATAAGTTTATTCTATTGTTCTTTGAGCTATTTACCTACCTTTTTATTAAAAATTAGGTGAAATTTATATTCAAGTAACTTCGACATATTTTTTTAGAAAAGATAACGTTTTTTGCCACGCATCTTGAGTCTCTTTTGGCGCATAGTTATCTCCAGAGGGATTTGCAAAAGCGTGTCCAACTCCTTTGTAAATATGGATCTCATTTGTAATTCCATTTTGGTCTAGCGATTTCCTAAATAGATTAATCTGCTCTAGAGAAATAGCCTGATCCTTGTCACCGAATATTCCCAGTACAGGCCATTTTATCTCTGATAGTGATGATTCATTTGTCACTAAAGGAGTGCCGTAATAAATAACGGTTGCAGCTAAAGGATGTTCTTGGCTATTCAAGGCCAGCTGTAATGATTGGCCTCCTCCAAAACACCATCCCATAGATACAATTTTTGAACCATCCACGTTTGGAAGTGAACCCAAATATTTTACGGCTGATTGAAGGTTTGCAATAGAAATATTTTGATTATTTCTTACTGACTGTACTAATTCAGCTGCTCGTTGCGGAGTATTCGCCACTTCTCCTTTGTAGAGATCAGCAGCTAATACGACAAAACCTTGTCTGGCCAAAATATTTGCCATATTTTTAATATTTTCATTTAAGCCCCACCATTCATGAACCATTATCACTGCTGGTAGTTTGTTGCTTAAAGTACCATTTGTTGAAAGCGGATATACAAGATATCCTTGTGAATCCTGATAGTATTCTACCGTTTTATTTTGCAATTTTATGCTATCGTCAGCAGCTGCGATTGAACCTAGCTTCGAAACGTTTGTTACTGAGCTATTAGATTCACCTTTTACGGTTTCCGTGAAGCCAAGAGTAAGGATCATCGAGCTAAAAAGTAGAGATAAGATAATTGATAGTGCTAATCTAGACATAGTATTATTAGGACTCACAATTATTTATGTCTAAATCGGGACATCTAATGAGATTCTACGGGTTTATTGCAATTACTACAATTAATTTTCCTCTCGTTATTGTCTAAAATAAGCTAGAAGTCATCTTTTCTTTTTAATAATTTGAAAGCGATATTTGGTCCCATTTGTTGCTTAAAAGCAAGTTCTATCCAAAGAAGTGCCAACTGTTCTAACTTGCGCGCATTGACAAGGGGTCCAATATCAACAACGTCAAACCCAATATCATTGGCCAGTTCTTCTACAACTTCCTTCGCATGGCGATCGTCTCCACAGATAAAAAGATCTGCCCTCTGTGAATCAAATACCGAATTATCCAGTGTCCTTGCTCCTATTGCATTAAAAGCTTTGACCACTCTGGTAGAATTGGCCAATTTAGCTATTTTTTCGGCCACCGAAGTATCATGCAGAGCCAACCCTTTTAGATCCGGTGTAAGAGGATTAGTGGGATCTATCAGTATTTTACCGGACAAATTTCCTGAATTAAGTATTGTTTCCTCCACCGAAGTCCAAGGTATGGCAAGAACTATAACCTCTCCAAATGCTGCAGCTTCGCTGATATCTCCAACCTTAAAATTCTGATCCATCTGAACCAATTTTTGTACCTTAGGAGATTGAAGATTGCGAACACCAAACATGATCTCATGTCCCTTTTGTCGCCACCTCTTTCCAAGTGTTCCACCCACGTCTCCAGCGCCAATTATCCCAATTTTCATATCACATTATAGTGTAACTAGATATTTTAAAAGCTGTGATCTAGGAATAATTTCTAATAGGCCACCTAGTTATTGCTACTAATCATTTAACGGGATTTGTTCTGAATCATAAGAAAATAACACCCATCAAACATTCAACATTATTCTCAAATTTGCTTAACTAATCACAGCAAACTTTCTATGTAACGAAGGTATACTATTATTAGATAATAATAATGGATATGTCAGTATCTTGCTCAAGCTGTGGTAAAAAGCTTCAAGATTATCCTACATATTGTCATATGTGCGATGACTATTTTTGCTCCGATCAATGTCACATGAACAAGCACAACAAACAGTGGCAAAAATTTTGATTCTTTAGTGTATAATTAGAATTCAATTACAAGCTAAGATTTGTAATAAAATGCATAAAGATAAAAAATTATGGTTCTACGAAAGAGAACTTTTCTGAGTGCAGTTCATGGATGCAGCAGATTTGACCATGGAGCTTCTATATGCCTATTCAGTAATTTGCTTGCATTTTTAATAATCGTGGTTGTATCTTGATCACTCTTTATTAATTCTGCCAATTCCTTTGCGTTTTCAACCGCAAAACAATTATAACCTTCTCGGAAATCACAGTAAGATGGTTTGAGATGTTCATTTTCAAGCCATTTTCTATGTAAAATAAGAGCACATTTGTTATGTATTGCCTCCAAAAATGTATATTGAGTTCCTCCTCCGTCGTGCTTAAGAACTGAAAGATCAATGACAAATTTGGCTTGAGAAAGAATGTCGGATAGGGCTGAAAATGATTTTTCGAACATGCCAAAATAATACTTGTTGAATCCTCCTTTAGAACCTCCAAGAATTTTATGTACGTATATCCTGCTAGGACAGCCGTATATTCTTATTGATAGGTCATCATTCAACATTTTATTAGCCTTCACTAACATATCAGTATTTTTCTCAAAACTGATCCTAGAAATCGATACTGCTCTACTACGTGATTTCTTGACTATCACAGGATATGGGTAGAAGGGATGGTGCATAAAGTTAGAATTGAGTTCATACTTTGCTTTTATAAAATTTTGAACAGTTTTTCTCATAGTAATTAACTTATAATTCATTATATATGGAATAACTTTATCAGAGATATCACGGTAATCATGAATTACCATTACTGTG
>VBPX01000036.1 GCA_005877075.1 Nitrososphaerota archaeon
GTTATCGTTCCTTGTCCATGAGCATAAGTCACACCTCCTTTGGTGATCCCCTCAAAATTTCCATTATTTTTTACTTCAATGTTTCCTTTTAAGGTTCCATTCGATGAATAAGAAACTTGCGCTTTGTTTGGGCCAACTTCCTTTTGCTCCGTGATTTTTCCCTTCTCTTCAAAAACAAGTTCTCCCAACTGTTGTGCATATGTACTGCCAACGATTCCAGTAAATCCCAAGCAAGTAATTAGTAACAATGTTGATAATAAGCTGGCACCGAGAAATAAGAAGAAATTCTTATCATGTCTCATTTACGCTCAAAGTACATTAAACTATATAAGTAATACTATCACTCTGTTCTGTTTAAAGCCAGATGTAATTTAATGTTGCAATAATGCATTGTTAAAGCCTAGCTCCTGCATGTATAGAAAATAGGACTACCCTTATCTCAAACTAGACAACATAATATCTGAATACAAACTGTTTTCTATAGGTTGTATTAAATATCTCAGCGTAGTTTAATGAATTAATTTGGTCTCCAACGATAAACATTCAATAAATACGGACATAACTGATAAAGAAGAACTAAAAGAAATTAGTAAAATTAGGAAAATGTTAAATCCAGATGAAAAAGTGCTTTTAGTGGCCAGGCAATCAAGACTATTGCCAGGTGGTTCGGCTATGACTCCAAATAACGTGATTGCAACTGACAGAAGAGTGATTATAAGAGACCCGTACATGCTAGGCTTAAAATCAAACGTAATAGATATTCCATATGATGTTGTAACCAGTGTCAAATTACAAAAGGGTGTTTTTACATCTACTATCTTATTCAAGGCACCCACCCTAGTAAATAAGAGTAAATTGGGGTTGCTTGATGAGGATATAGGAGGAGAGGATGATCAAGAAGGCATAATAGAAGCTGTTCCAAAAGACAAGGCAGAAGAACTCCTAGAAATAATTAGACGACGAATGAAAAATGCCAACGATGCTGAATCAACAAGTAATGTTGATTCTATGTCAACAGCTGATGAATTAAGAAAACTTTCTAAATTAAAGGATGATGGAATTTTATCTGAATCAGAATTTCAGAAGATGAAGGAACAACTTTTAGGAAGGATGTAGATCACATATTTTGATCATAATAGTATCTTGATGATTTACCAACGAACATAATACCTTTATATATCCAAGATGCCTCATTTCAATACATGTTTGTTCGTTCCTAAACTGTGATTCGTTCTAATTCCGAGTATTTATCGCAACTATCTGTGCAACTCAGTTCTCTGTTCTATAATAATGTGTACTTCCTTCTAGGATTTCATTATACCATACCATTCTCACTGGTAAAATAGATGTTACTTTCTTATTTTCATTGCCTATTATATCACAAATTTTTTCATATAGATTAATAACTGAATTTATAGTTTGTAGTGCAATATTAAACACCAAATGAGCGACGAGCCTAGAATAATTATCGTTAAGATAGAATTGTAGAAAAGGGGCGTAATGAAAATGGCAGAGCTAAATCTATCACTTGCAAAATATAACAAGAAAAGAGATTTTACAAAGACTCATGAACCAGAAGGTAAGGTAAATCGTGGGTTCAAAAATAGGAAATTAAGGTCTTTTGTTGTCCAAAAACATAATGCTTCAAGACTTCACTACGACTTTAGAGTGGAATCTGAATCGGGTGCGCTAATTTCATGGGCGGTGCCTAAAGGACCATCAATGAATCCTAGCATCAAGCGTTTAGCCGTTCTTGTAGAAGATCATCCGTTAGACTACTTAAATTTTGAAGGAATCATTCCGCCAGGTAATTACGGTGCCGGTACTGTAATTGTATGGGACATTGGTACCTACAGATCCACGGATAGTATATCAAAACAGCTTGAAAATGGAAAAGTCTCTTTAGAACTGAATGGAAAAAAACTAACGGGTAGGTTTACTCTAATTAGAACTAGGAATTTGAAGCAATGGTTACTAATAAAAGCTGATGACGACTTTGCGTCGAATGAAGATTTGACTATTACACGTCCCGAATCTGTGCTTCGAGATACATTGATTTTAGAAAGTAAACACGGAGGCGATGCAAAAAGAAATGAAAAAAGCAGTATGAAAATGGCTACAAAGAATGATATATCTTCAATAAAAAAATTAAATTCTAAGAATCTAACCGGAGTTACCAATAACAACCATAAAAATGAGACAATAAAACGACTCTTTGCTAAGGTGGTACCTATGTTGGCTTTCCCTACCGATAAAGCCTTCAATAATAAAGAATGGGTATTTGAAATAAAGTGGGATGGAGTAAGAGCTATTCTATTTAAAGAAAATGGTAGAATTAAAATTCAGTCACGAAGTGGTAACGATATTACTAGAAAGTATCCTGAGATAGTAAATTCAGCAGGAGAATCTCTCAGGCAATGTAAATCAGTAATAATAGATGGTGAGATTGTGGTACTCGATGATAATGGCATACCCAACTTTCAGGCTCATCAATGTAGAATGAATGTAGAAAGCGATAAAGAAATTCTTGCACTTTCGGCAGAAATCCCTTGCACTTTCTATGCATTTGATCTGTTATTTCAAAACTATAAGAATTTGAAGGGATTAAGCTATTTAGAACGCAGGAGTGTTCTTACTGAGATTTTGAGAACAAATGATAGGATCAAAATATCTGACTACATTGAAGAAAAAGGAGTTGATATCCTCACCCGTAGTAAAGAACTCGGCCTCGAGGGAATAGTAGCTAAACATAAATTGAGTATTTATAGAGAAGGTGTAAGATCAAGGGATTGGTTAAAGATTAAGAATACCAAGACCCAAGATTGTGTTGTTATAGGCTATACTAAAGGCATTGGAAATAGAATTGACTTTTTTGGTTCGCTCCTCTTGGCTGTCTATTGCATGAAAGAAAAAAAGTTTAAATTCGTAGGACATACAGGGAGTGGTTTTGACTATAAGTTACTTGATACGGTGTATTCAAAACTCCAGGAATTAAAAATTGAATCTATGCCTATAGATCACCTACCTTATATGAATAGGGAAACAACATGGGTAAAACCTATTCTTGTTGCAGAAGTAAAATTCAATGAATGGACTAAAGATGGTATAATGCGAGCACCAATCTTCTTGAGATTTCGGGAAGATAAGAAACCTACGGAATGCACAATACAAGCTGACAATCCCACAAAAGGGGACTCAAATGATGTAGGTTATGAAATCAAAGAACAATCTCACAATACTGTTGATGTAAAAATTTCAAATCCTGATAAAGTTTATTGGAGTAAGACAAGAGAACACCCCGAATTCACAAAAAATGACCTAATCAATTACTATGAGTTTATAGGCCCATTGATTCTTCCTCATTTAAAGGACCGACCTCTTTCTCTTAGTCGTTATCCCAATGGAATTCATGGTAAATCATTTTATCATAAGAATTGGGATCAACCTAAACCAGATTTTGTAATGATGGCCCTAGTCCATTCCGAACAAAGAAATGACAATATAAATTATATAGTCTGTAACAATAAGGAAAGCCTTCTATGGATCGCCAACCTGGGTTGTATAGAAATGCATCCGTGGTATAGCAGAATAAATGACTTTGACAGCTGCAATAGTTCTTCATTATTATATGAAGAGAAATGTGAGTTAAATTTTCCTGATTTCATAGTTTTTGATCTTGATCCCTACATTTATTCTGGTAAGGAAAAAAGAGGACAAGAACCCGAGTACAATAGGGCTGGATTCAGGGCAATTGTGGAAGTTGCATTCGAATTGTATGATTTTCTAAGAGAATTGAAGATAAGGTCATATATAAAAACCTCTGGAAAATCGGGTTTACACATCTACGTTCCTGTTATCAATAACTATCCGTATGAACAGACAAGAAATTTTTCCGAGATAATTGCAAAGATTATGGTTTCCAAATTTCCTAACAAAGTAACTACAGAATGGAATACTTTAAAAAGAAAGGGAAAAGTATTTTTTGATTATAACCAAAACTCTAGGGGTAAAACTTTAGCATCTGTTTACTCACTGAGACCGACTGAGTCGGCTACTATTTCAATGCCGGTAAACTGGAAAAAATTAGATTCGATACTTCCTACCGAATTTACCATCATGAGCGTACCCCAACTTATACGAAAAAATAATGATATATGGACCGGCGTTCTTACCGAAAAGCAAGATATTAGCAAAATAATATCTAAAGTAGAGGAAATCTAATAGTCTCTAACTTTTAATTCAAATAAGATGGTACTAATATCAAGTTCTTCTGTGTTATACACCTAAATTCCCAAAACCGACCGCTTTTTGAAGCTACATCAAACTATTAAATTATTAGACAAATATGTTTGGTCCTCCATTTGTATAATATTGTTAAAAAAAGCATTTAACAGCTTAAGCTTCAACACACGGACTGTATATGTGATAGCAATGCTTACCAGTTGGTGGTGGAATTTGTTTTAAACTGTTTTAAAGAATATTGTTTATACTATATTGCCCTAGCAATAACTAGGATAGTTGTAAACATCGAAGGATTTTGCAACGGAAACTGGTTATAGCAGGGCTTTGTTTATTCTGCAACGCCAGTTAATGAATATTGAAGCTTCCTGAACTTATATTTTGAATACTTGAAGCAGTAACAAAAAATGACCTTGAATCTAGTATGTTCCAAAAAAGCCAATAGTATGGTTAATTTTTAGTCTAAAGTTTATCCCATTTATGGGTGTCTTTTTGAAATTCACGCAGTCCTTTTTTAGTTATAGAAACGGTACTTCCCTTAATTTTGACGTAGCCTTTTTCCTTGGCATATTGTTTGATGACGGAGATCTTATCTTTTTCACTGAACCCATCCCTTAGCCCCCCGAAATTGAAAAAGTCGTTGAAATTGAATCGATTAGGCAGATTATTTTCTAATGCATTCACATAATTTTCCCATAGCTCTTCCATAAAATTCCAAATTATAGTTTTTTTATCAATTCCGGAAATTTTAACTAATGCCATTATTAAACACAATTAATTGCACAATATTACATTTAGCAGTTAGATTTGAATAAACTAAAACCAGCGACGTTCTAATTTCATAAACATTCCAACCTTCGAAACTGTTAGCATTCATAACACTTGAAATTAATCGCTTTATGATTTTACATTCTAAAGGGATACACGAGTGTTCAACGCTCGAAAGTGCGCCCGCATGTGTTGCTTAAATTCAGTTTCATCCTTGAAGATTTTGTTACATGACTGACACTGAAAAAGCGACTCTATGTGGGTTAAATTAATATGGCTATTTAATTGCCTATCATTAATAAATGCCATTCCACAGATTTTACAATGGCTGGCTGAATTCATTTATATTAATTTTAATGTCATCGTTCATTATTTCTTTTTAGTTTCAATGCTAGCCTTCAGTGCCTGAAGAAGGTCCTTAGTACTGCCTTTTTCCTTTGGTGTTGATGTCACAAAGATTTTTCCTTTACTTTTCGCATCTATGAGTTTTTTCAGTTCTTGAATGTAACTGTCAGAGTACTCACCAATGTCAAACTCTTTATTACGATATTTTTGAACCAATAATTTTCCAAGAGAAATTTCTTGTGGATCAAGCTTTGATTTTGGTCCTGTCATTTCTGGAATTTCATCTACGGGCTTCATTTCATCCAAATAATTGAGAACATGCATAACTATCCCTCTTTGATACGGTCTTAAGGCAATAAGATCTTCTTTATCTTTAAGAATAACTTTACCAATAGCTACCATCTTATTATCATTTAATATTTTTACTAAAAGTGCATAGGGTTTCTCGTTTCCGTTTTTAGAATCAGGTACCACATAATAGCTATCATCGATAAAAATAGGATTTAGTTCATCTTCATCAATAAATTCTTTAATGTCAATACTCCTTGTGGTTTTTAATCTAATTTTTTGTAGATCTTCCTTTTCAAAGACAATATAATTATCTTTAGTCACCTCATAACCCTTTTTTATTTCAGAATAAGGAACTTCTCTATCTTCTGTAGGGCACCATTTCTTGTATTTTATCCTATGACCGTTTTGACATAACTGATTAAAGACGTATTCTCTTTTATTAGTTGCAGTATATAATTTAACGGGAATAGTTACAAGTCCAAATGAAATACTGCCTCTCCAAGAACTTCTTGCGACCATCAATTAAATTATCTGCAACATAGGATATAACAGATTAAACAGGCTTAATAATATGATAATATCACTAGTGATATGACAAGTGTTTGGTTGAAATTTGCATTTATAACTTTTTACCAGTTAACCCAAAATTCCTAGTTTATTCAAATTAGAATTCTATTTTTTTTCCCATATGTCCTGAATGTACGGTAACACTTTTTTTGTAAATAGTTTAACAAACTCTTTTTCATCTGGACTGGTACTGTGGATATATACTTGTGTAAAACCTGCTTGAAAATAATCTTCAATGGGGGAAATTAGATCCTCTATAGAAGTAACTATTATTGTTGATTTCTTCTGTTCGTCATCGGATACTTCTTTTTGTGCTTTTTGTTCTAAAATCCTAGGATCACTTATATTAATATTAAATGCATCATCAATTTGTGTAGTACGCCAAAACTCGCATGATTTGAACGCTTGTTCATAATCTTCAGAATAGGAAACCTTTGGCTTTGCTATTTTTTGAAGTGAATCTGGACTCTTATCTGCTTCTCTGGCTGCATCATCGAAGATATCAAATACTTCGTTTGATTCTTTAGGTTTTGAAGTTGTAATCAAGCCGTCAGCATAAGTAGCAGCAGCCTTAATAGCTTGCGGGCCGGACCCTGCCATATACAGAGGAATATCAGTGGAAGGAGGGGTGTACAGTTTTGCGCCTTCAATTTTGAAGTGTCTTCCTGTAAATGTCACAAAACCATCCTCATCTATAGTAGAATCATAGCTCTCATTGGCTTTAGTATCGTTACTCGAGGATTTGGCTGAATCTTTAGACCTCTTTTCATCTTTAAGCCATAATTTATTTATGATTTTAATAGCTTCAATTGTTCTTTCTACCCTAATTTCTGCAGATGGCCAATCAAATCCTAAAGGTACTTCATTCATCGCCTCACCTGAACCCACACCAAGTCCAATACGTCCGGGATATAATACATCCAAAGATGCAAATGCCTGGGCAATTATTCCAGGATTATAACGATAAACACCTGCAGTAACTCCTGTTAGAAATTTCATTTTTTTTGTTCTTTCCGCTATTGCTGAAATCCAAACCCATGTAAAGTTTCCATGTCCATTTGTATGAGACCAGGGATGAAAATGATCACTTGTGAGAGTTGATTTAAAACCCCCTTTTTCTGCTTCTTTTACAAAATCAATCAATTCCTGCATTGAATATTGTTCTTGCGACGCCCAATATCCTAATTCTGTCATATTCTAATAATGTGCATAATACTTATAATAGAGTTGCAAATTTCAGTTAGAATAAATAATTAGCAGATAAATTGAGAGTACTATTACCTTTTGTAGTAATTAAAATTAACATCTAATAAAAAACTGTAAGTGAATAATTGAATAAATGATTGATTTAAAATAGTTACAAAAAGTCGTTATATGGAATTTAATTCGAATTATGCTACTCCGGTCGGCTCTTCTTTATTCTGATGCTCCAATTTCATATGTTGTTCCTTTTCTTGCGGAGTTGCAAACACTATACCACAAATGTGGCATTTTAAGTTAGAGTTGCCAGAAATTTCCTGCGACAATCAGAAACAATCTCCATTATCCAAATCTTTACAAAACATGTAATAACATTCTACATTATCATTTAAATCTGTTACTTAAACCCATTCACTCAAGTATCGCGGATATTTTTATATGGTTCGGAGAAATTAGATTTGGTCGGTATTCCTGCCTCATTTTTATTTGCAAACAAGCCGCCTTGCATCTTGTATTTTTCTTCCGAAGGCTCCTCCCCATAAAGGAACTTATCATAAATATCTTTTTGGCTTGCAACTAGCCACAAAAACCTGCCGTCATAGACATCAGCCAGGTCTTTTGGTATCCAAAATCTAATTTTTCTAAAACCTCCTTTTTGAATTCTTAAATGGTTTTCGGAAATTTCTATAATCTTCCCCAGATATTTTCCATCATTAGATTTTACTTTTTTATTCTTAATTTCTCTCCACAATGCAGTAGGCCCAACGATATTCGGTCTGGACATAAAATATTTATAACCAACATCAGATATAAATGAAGATATAAATGAGTTATAGCTTTATAAGGTAACATTTTAGTGCGCCTGAAAAGTATAATCGTTAAATGGAATATTGTGCACAAATATATCTGTACAGGTGACAATGCATGAAAGGATTAATTCATAAAAAAAGTAAGTTCTATTGATGGTAAAGAATTAGGTACCATTGAGAGTATATCTGTTGATTATGTTGAAATAGTAGAACACCGTATTAAGAAAAAGCATTACTTTCTGCCCAAATCATATATAAAAGAATTCGGTAAAAAAAATTTGTGTATTCTGCTTACTAAAAATGAAGTAAAAAACAGGTACCAAAGACATGGTCCACCCACTTTATCTGAAATTCAATCGAGCGAAGAGGCAGGAATAAAATATCATGAAGTGATACCATTCATGGCAAAAGAGCCTGGATTAGAATTAAAAGGGGAACAATCTGGCGATATCTTAAGAATACCTTGGGAAGAACTAATCCACAAACATGTGCGGACCAGTGATAACATAGATATTGGAGACGTCGACAGAATTGGAAATGAATTTGTTATAGTAAGAGATGGCTTTGTCCATATTCATATATACTATATCCCAAAACAATACTTAACTCACTATGATGGAAGTTCTCTGTGGATTACTGTACCTAGTGATTTAGTAAGCGTAAAATTTGAACGAAAAAGTGAACCTACGAAAGAAGAAATTGACATGCTAGTTAGTGAAGCATCTCATCAGCCACCTACTATTTAGCTCATTCGTTATTATTCTTCATAGAGAAAAAAGTAATTGATTTTAGTTAAATCATTTTAAATTTTGTTGCCTACACTTAAGTAGGGATAAGCTTTCGGGTTTTGGCTCCGTTCACCGAAAGTAACAAGAATTCCAAAAACGATGAAAGGGATGCCAAACACGGGACTGGCAACTCCCTTTCATTTGACGTTTATTTATTTTAGATAAAATATGACTTCAAATCTTTAGCAAGCGATGCATCAATATCTCCCGTTGAGTTACCAACAATGCTATTAAACTCATTTTTTGCTTTATTCGTTAAATTTTTTATTTCTGGAAGATTTCCAACTTTCTCCATACCTTTCTTTACACTGGCAAAAAATGCATCCCATCCTAACCCTACTACTGCCAAAATAACTAGAACGGCTAATATAAGAATAATCCATCCTGTCAACACAGTTAGTCTAGTATTGTATTGTATTGTATGTTTTAAACGTTGGGTAGAATCTAATTGAGAAGATGGATACTCAATTTAAAGCAAATTGAGATTTTTGTATTAAAATAGTAAGTTGGGATTCATAATAATTTCAAATTTGGTCGAATAGTGAATAAAGCATCGAAATATCAAATGGTCCCTTTGAGGTTACAATGGATTCCATTGATACAATTTCCAGATTCAATCGAATAACAAACGCAGCCATCCTTTAACATTATATTTTGAAATGATATTGGATAATTCATTCCCGAATCGTCCTTGTTTGGTATCAGAGAATTATGCGGTAAAAAAATAATTGACTGAGGATCGCTCTTGTCTGAAAGTCCAAACATAAGTTGAGATACTTCTACTTTATATTTGATTTGATAAGGAATGCTGCCTATCTTATTCCACCATTCAATTCCAGTAAATTGATTCGCTCCAACATAATCAAAATCCATCCCATCAAGTGAAAAATCAAAGTCTTCTGATTGTATGGTTTTTTGATCAGTAATAGTATATCTAATTCGTTTATTTACCTTGTCCATCATGATTATTCGCATATATGAGTGCCCAACCACTGGCAATACTTTGTTAAATCTGTACCTATTAATTCCCTGAAATATTGCTTCAAAGTAATCTTGATTATCAAATTGACAAATCAGATTTAATTCAATAGGAATATTCCGAATGTTAAAAAATTCCAGCAGATAAAGCATCCAAGATTTGTCTGGTATTTGATTTCCATTGTTGGCAACCAGTTTGATGACATCGGATATAGCGGTCACGCCTCCAGGAAATAATGGAACACCTTGTTTGTTATCCATATTACGACAAAGAGAGCCTACCCAATAATGCAATGTGGTTACAATGAACTGTATTGTCTAATTAAGATTTTTTACTGCCACAATACTTGACAGAAGACAAAACCTGATCAGATTTGTTTAATATTGTGGAAAGGAACTTTCACGATGTCCAACTAACATAATAATGAATGAAAGGAAAAATCGCTATCCTATTCATTTGAGTTATCAGTGTTGGTCCATGGAAACCTTTTTCCAATAATCTTATTCCAATTTATTTTTACTAGGAGGTATAATGTTATTAAGATTCCAGGGGTACTGGGAGTTATGGCCATTATGATAGCAGCTGGATTGTCTGTGTTTGTAAATTCTGAAATAATGCGTTGAACAAATGGTCTTCCTAAAAGTACTCCTATCCATACTATGAACTCATTGTACAAAAACTCTCCCGCAAAAACAGCAACAGCAAATTTCCATGGATTGTATTTTGTAAGGCCAAGTGTTATGTATATGATATTACCTGAAAACGGGGTTACAGCGGCGGCGAGAGCTCCTATCCAGCCATACTTACCCAAGAGCTTCTGAAGCGACAACGTCCTACCCTTTGATTTTCTGGATGATATTACGACCAGAATAGGCAAGATAAAATATAATCATCTTTGCTGCAACAGCACCTATAGTACCCGAAAGTGAGATGAGATGGCGGTCCAGGTTCTTATTAAAGGCAGCAATAAGCGGAAGTGGAAAATAAGGTACTGGTAGAAAAAACAGAATACTTATGATAAAGCTGCCTAAAAAAATACCGGGATAACCAAAGTAATCATATAACAAAAGCAGTTCATCGAGAGCAACCAAGACTTGAAGACTGGATCAATTGATATATTATTAAGCCTTATAAAAGGAAGTTTGAGTATATAATGAGATCATATTACAGGACAATTATATTCAAACAAAATCTGACATATTCAATATATGATTCTGAATGTATAGGAAGTAACTGCATTATAAAGCATAAATAGAATATGGGTTTTTAAGGATGATGCAAAATTGTATATAGAATAGATATACAGATCTATATACTGATTTGGGATTTGTTCTTTGACAGAATATCTAAAACATTGTTTTATGAAATACCCAAGCCGCCAGTGATCAGATCTAGAGTATTACTAAATATTGAGCAATTTGAAATTGGGCAGAGTTACGTCACAGCCAAAATACAAAATAGGTATGCTGAAAAGGTTACGATGAACATACAAGGTGGTCGACCTGGAATAGAACTCCAAGACAGTCTTTTTAAAATCAAAGATCCTGAAAAAGAAGAGCCTTTGCAGCATGCATACATATCAGCAAGATTAATGCAAACAGATAAAATATTTGTTAGGAAGCTTCCTGTTATTGGTATAAGAGATTGGTTACTAATATATGAAGATACTTTAGTTGAGCTTTCAGTAAAAGATGCATACGATGAATTAGAAATTGTTGTAGTTTAAAAAATTCTTCATGATGTGGATTAAAATTATTCCTATAATTAGTAAACTATATTAATTTGTTGGAATTTCCCACACCCTTAACTAATTTGCTCGTTGGGTTGAGGTGAAATACTTGCAATTCTTTATTGCAAGGCTAAATATTGATAAAATAAATAATCTGGAAAACTATTGATACTTAAAAAGGAATTAAGTAAATAAGATATGTTAAAAAAATTGTTAGTGACCGCCACAGCCACACATATGTTCCGAATCGTGATGATGAGCATTTGAGTTTTCAGAACATGTAGGACAAAGTGGATTGTTATTTTCGGACATGAATGTAATTCCACATGAACTACACTTTAATTTTTGAATGCCTTCCATTACTTGTTTAGGATATTGACCATAATTAATGTCTTTCCTGACAAACGATGTATTGATAATTGTTGCCTTATCTGTCAAATTGTGAATTTTGTTACAAAAACAAAATGCAAGTATGCTAGAGATAAAAATAAAAAGTACTAAAAGTACGTAAAGTTATATTCTCTTACAATTATTTAGATTTGATTGAAACAATTTGTAGTTATTCCTAGATTTGAAGAGAAATCTACAGAAGTGGTGTATTTTGAACCAAGGGTTGTGTTGATAGTCAAGGGTGAATCCATAACTTGGATAAATCGGGACTCGAGAGTACATAACCTGACTTCTGGAGATGCGAATTCTTCGTTACCAAGTCCATTCTTTCAGACAGGGAGCATGTTGCCAGGAGAATCTACTACTGTTAAGATAGATAGTAATCAACAAAGTATACCATACTATTGTTCTATGCATCCTTCCGAAAGGGGAGTGATTGGAATATTTCCAACAAAGGAAGATCAAATGTCTGAAACTGAGAAATCCAAAATCTTGGATGATGTCAATCTCTCAACTTTAGATAACCCAAATCAAAAAATATTAACCCGTCTGCAAAGACAACTAGATCCGGCCATTATTGAATACTTGAGCGATCCTCATGCTTCACTGATTCAAAACAAAGTAATGACTATTGTTTTCTGGGATATTAGCAATTTTTCAAGGTTGACCGAAATGCTGAAAGATCATCCAGAACTGATTGCTGTGTTTCTGAATGAATATCTTGGTATTGCAGTTCCGATTATACATGAATATGGTGGTATTGTTGATAAATTCATTGGAGATGGGATACTTGCATATTTTGGATTCAAAGAACGTGATTATGACGGCTCGATAGGAGCAACGAACGCAACTCTTGCCGCTCTGAAATTGAAAAAGTCCTTCCAAACTTTTAAGCAAAATTGGTTGGGTATATGGAAAACAGTTACTAATTTTGATATAAAAATAGATGTAAAATGCGGCATTAATACTGGCTCCGTATTAGTAGGGCTCATGGGAAGCGAAGAAAGAGATCAGTTCACCGTGATAGGGACTCATGTTAATTTGGCAAGCAGATTGGAAGGAGTAGTCGAGGCTGATCAAATCGTTATATCACAATATACGAAAGTAAAGGTTGCAGAAAAATTCAATTTAGAAACCGTTCGAATAAGTGATAAAATAAAAGCTTTTGAAGATATTTTGGAGTATTACATAGTTCTAGGTAGCAAGAACTAATAATTTTCAATGACTTCGGAGATATTCGGACTCTTTTAGGATCTAAAACGATATTTAAGTATAAGAGCATATAAAATGAATCGAAATAAAGTAGCAGCTCTTTCGTTGTTGCTTGCTAGAGTACTGTATACTATTAATTGGTTCAATATTGCTTCTATCTTCTACCTTATAGCTTCAGATTTCAGAGAAGACATAGCTATGTTAGGAATAATTAGTGCTAGTTTTCTCATTGGTGTGGGTCTGTTTCAAGTACCTGCCGGGATTATAGCTGCAAAATATGGTCCAAGAAATATCGCTATTTATGGAATCGTAACTGCATCATCCGCATCACTAATTACTGGATTTGCCGGTGATACGTTACAAATCGCCATACTGAGATTCTTAATTGGTATTGGAATGGCATGTTTCTTTGGACCTAGTGTCATACTAATTTCAAAATATTTAGAAAAAGACGCTGAAGGACTAGGGATAGGACTGCTAAATTCGGCGCATGCACTGGGTGGTATTCTGGGATTGTTTGGATGGGTGATACTAGCCGAAATTATGGGCTGGAGAACCAGCCTAGTCTTGAGTGGAGGACTGGGATTAGCGACTGCCTTAATGATAAGTATTGTGTTACTAAAGGACAAAGAAAAGTTACAAATACAATTTAGAATCAAGATGTCCGACGTATTTGATACTTTATTTAATAAGTCACTCATAATACTTGGACTAACATTACTTGGGTTCCAAGCAGGATCGAGTATGATCTTGACATTTAGCGTGTTCTACTTTGTGGACCGCTTGAAGATCGATCCAGTAAATGCGGGGTTTATAGGGAGTTTGAGTTTAATAGTTGCTCTTCTTTCGTCCCCTCTGTTTGGAAGAATCTATGACAGAATTGGAAATGCAAGGAAGCTATTGTTCATATCAGGTATTCTAGCTGCAGTTAGCCTAGTAGGAATCGCTACCGACATACTATACATTATCATAATCTCAATTATTATAACAGGATTTTTTCTCTCGGCAGGTTTTGTAATAGTTTATGCGAAAGCAAAGCAAGTCAATAAACTTCAACCTCATTATCAGACCCTCGCAGTAGGTTTTGTTAATGGTATCTCATTGTTTGGTGTTTTCTGGATCCCGGAATTATTTTCACTTGTCGTCAATCAAATGGGATATGAGATTGCTTGGTTATTAGGTGGACTTGTTGTGGTTTTACTAGTGCTCCCAGTACTCAAGTTAAAATGAACATTTCATTTTCGTCAAAATGAATAATCGTAACTAACGGTCGCTTAGAATCGATCTTCAGTAAATGCTAATTTGCCTATCACTTGACTTGGAGAATGTTCTATCTTTAATATAGGTGAGCATTGAATTAATAGTTCAAATCATCCTATGATTAATATGGAGGATATCTGAATGATTTGGAAAATGAAAACCAGTAACTATAGACATATTTTTTTAATTATCATAATTAGTATATTTGTCTTTCCAACTTTACAACAATTAGGATTTGCAAATCATGGAAAGGAGATTATTCTAAAGTTAAGTGACGCACAGTTTTTTTTACCAGTGGGCAAAACTGTTGAACAAGTTAAATTAACCACTACATATTCAGTTTCTGATCCATCTGTAGTTGGTAAACAAATCAGTGGAACCATGAAGATATATTCCTTGAATGGGACTTTAATTAAAACAACATCAATTCCAAATGGATTCAAAGTGGATAAAAATGATTTTCAACAATTTGTTACCTCTATACCGAATAGTACAGTTCAATCTATTACTACTGTGGTATTATTTACTGACCTGAATAAGACGGCTCCATTCTCAAATTCGATAAATACCAGACTGACTCTGAATAAAACAGGTTTATAGATTTGATTCTATGCTATATTCAATCTGTTATTAATAGACAGTTGGAATCAGTAAAATTGTATGTCATTTGAGGGCTTGGCTTTTCTATATGAGAATAAACTTATAGAATGATTACAGCAGAAATAAGTCTAGTTCCGGTTGGTTCTAATTCTGGAACAAGTATAAGTAAGGAAATAGCCCTAGCCTTTGATGCAATTAGTGGAATCAAAGATCTCAAAGCAACTCTTACTCCACTTGGAACTCAAATTCAATCAAATAACATGGTAGATATTTTGAATGCAATAAATATTGCCCATGAAGCAGTCAAGTCCTCTGGAATCCAAAGGATTATCTCTATTGTGCATATCGATGAAAGATTGGATAAGGAACAAAATCTGGATCAGAAGATCGATTCTGTCATGAATAAATTGAAGTGATCAGGTTTTTTAACACCATGGGTTAAGGTTAAACTGGCTATGGAAGGTTTATTCCGATTGTCTTATTACTTGGATGACAACATCGACAAATATGACTTGATGAACCGTGATCCGAAAGCTTGTGGCGACATCTACGATAATCACATATAGCTTCCTCAGGCTCACCTAGTACATTTACAATGTGCTGGTGATAACTTAGCATGCCATATGTAGAACAATATCACATAATATTATTTCGTATTGAATTTATGGATATTATAATAATTTGTTCATTTGAGTGCTAGTATTACCGTTATGATCAGAAACTTGTATAACTTGGTACGATGTCATCTACAAACAAGTAGACCGAATCAAATTTAAGTCCACGGAAACCAACATAGGATTAAATGTTTAAACGACTTGGTGCCGCAATTCTTTTAGTTCATGATCTGCAAAGATGCATAGCTTTCTATAGGGATACACTTGAATTGAAAGTAAAGAACCAATCACCAGAGTGGGTTGAATTCGAAAATGAAGGTCAAAGTGCAGTACTGGCGTTGCATCCTACACGTATCAAACAGAAAGGAATTTCGAATATGTTAGTTGGATTCAATGTCAGTAACTTAGAATCAGTTTGTAAAAAGCTGGAAGATAAGCATGTCAAATTTTACAAAAAGATTACCCAAGAATCCTTCGGAAAGCATACAATTATTGAGGACCCTGAAGGTCATCTTATCTCTATCGCGGAGATTCCGCCTAAGGATGAATTGGAACAAATTCCATATTATCATGGTTTTGCTCCTGTTGAAGGGTTAATGTGATCTTGTATTTTTCATGTTCTTGTTTCTGATAACATGAACTTTTAACCATACAGATCAAAAAAAATTTATTTGGATGAAAAGTCTTTTTTAGCCAGATTAACTTCAGTAATCCATTCACATTTGACATTGGCTTTTGTATGATGTTTTTCAACAGATTCCTTGTCTGGTGCATCTAGCAAGCAGAAACATACATCAGCATCCTTGTTGTAGAAAAGATTAACGTGACTAACACCAAATTCATCTCTAGGCAGCCCGCATAATTCTTTCAAATGCTCTTCTGCAAAAGGAACTCTATGAACATCTAAATATACTGGCATGAATCAAATTATTATCCTCTACTATAAATTGATTGTCGTTTGTAGATCAAATGAATTCGAATTCTTGGAACGCTAATTGTTATTTTATAAAAATGGGTCTCCTAATACATATCTTTTATATCGTAATTAACTCTGTAAATAGGTGTTAATTGTCACGTGATTACTCTGCTAATGATGAAATTAATGTAGTACCAAACTCTGAGATAATGGAAACGACATTATCAGTGTTATCCAAAGCCACAGTAAGCATTGATTGTTTTTTTACAAGTAATTTTTTCTCAGTTGTTGATCCTGAAAGGCTAATGTTGAAATTAGTTCATCTTCAAAAAGGATTGAAATTAAGATTGATCTCAGACATAGGTATGAAAGATGCCTCATTCTATAGAGGATTCATAAAATATTTTGATATCAGGCATATGGATCAAATTGGATGTAATATAATACTTGTTGATGGAACAGATTTTTTAGCGTTTCTCTCTAATACAAAAAATAGAATCAGATTAATGCATATCTCAGATAAGTCCTTCGTGTCTGCTCAGCTATTTTTATTTGATTCATTGTGGAAAATTGCGTTACCTTTCAAGGAGAAAATTAAGGAACTTGAATATGGTCATGTAAAATCATTTACGAACAATATCTCGAAACCATTAGAGATACTTGGCCTTATCAGAAGATCAATCTCATCATCAGTTGAAGAGATACTAGTCATATTCTCAGAATATGAAGTTTTAATACATTCAGACAAAGTAGGAATACTGAATTTATTGGAAGATGCGACAAGTAAAGGCATAAAAGTCAGGATAATAGTATATAGTGAAAATAATAAAATCAAAGACGAATTAAAAGCCTTATTTAGTAAGAATTTTCCTAACGTTACTGTTCAATATTTACAAAAAGCATTACAAACAAAAATGACAACAATGATCTTTGATAGAAGGACATTTCTTGACGTTTCTACAGCAGTCAAATCTAATCAAAATTTTGAAGATATGATTGGACCAAGCGTTTATTCTAATAATGAGATAAAGCTTAACTCCCTAATTTCCATATTTGAATTTTTATGGATTCAATCAGATATTGATAATCAGAAGATAATAAAGGAAGTCTATTTTCAACTTTTTAAGGGATTCAATCTTAAAGATGAAACCTATAAAAGGAACTGGACTTTTGGCCCTAATAAACAGCAAAAGTAGACTCATCGGGCAACAATTATTATCTAATAATCTAAATTATAATTATGAAATATACATGAATTAACTGTTTTTAAGCTCCCCATTTGTGTTGTATTATGACAGTCCCTGTCTACTACATATAGTATTGACTATCCAGCAGCAAAGATTAACTCAATCAATAATAACAAGTACTTTGTAATTATGTTAGAGAGATGAGTGAGTTTGCCTTCTTCCGCTTTAAAAGTGCCAATATGTTAACTCCAGATGAAGAACGAGATAAGGATGAGATCATTAGTCTAACAGAGCAGGTACTTGATTCAAGAGGTATAGAATGTGACGCTAGAATCGCAAAGGTCTCTGAAGATGTATTAAGAGAGATACTTGAAGAAGTGAGAAAGATACGAAGGAAAAGGAAAAATAAAAACGTGGTATCAGATGATGGTAGTTCGAATGAAGAATTTACAGATAATGAATGGGAACAACATGATAAGAAGGAAGCAACTTATGTTAGATAGGTAATGATTTGAATATGGATGTTGATAACCTTACAAATCGCTGGCTTGCGACTCTTGGTATAGGGGCTTTGATTTTTGGATTGGCATTGTTTGTTTTGCGGGTTCCTATACGAACTATGATCATTTTCTTTGCAATAGGAATACCTGTTGTGTTCTTGTGGCTTTATGCTGATGAAAGATCAAGGAAACAAAGGAAAGAAATTGAAGAGCTAAGTAAGTTACAGCAGCAACCTTGCATTTGCTCTGTTTGTAAACATGAACAAGCGGTGGTTTGTATCGATCAAAAATGCCCTTGCTGCATTATGTTAAAAGGTGATACCATAATTGGACATTCCATTAATCCTTTGCAATAATAGAAAATGTTAGTTGTTTTTTAAACCTAATCGATGAAGCTATTGTTGGAACTTTAGCACCTATTATGTGTAACATGATAAATATTGTGTAAAGTTGTTTAAGGAGTACAGAATTTCAAACGTGTATCTTATTGAAGTGTTACATCATGACACTATATACTACTATTAGATATCAATACTTGACTTATCTAAAAAAGTTTTGAAAATCATGGCATAAGTCTTTAACTTAGTAATCATAGGGATCCATATACAAAGTAGGAATAATTTGAATCCTATATTGATCAATATATTGTTGGACTAATCATCAAAGCTAATCCAAATGTGGAAATAACAAATTAGTATGATATTTTTCACAAGAATAAATTGAATAATATCTGAATTGCGTTCAGATTTCGTTTGACAATTATTTTAAATAAGCATTATTAGCTCATATATAATTTAAATTGTTTTGTGAATGACATTTCAAAATATATACTCAAGTATCTTCTTATGAACAACAAATACTTAAAAATGAAATAAGTTTAGAATAACATGTGGTTTTGTACAGAGAGGATGAACTGTTTCAAAGAGGCTTAATCTTAACCGATGATATAGCGATTGATCCGATTTTTGATTTCAATTTATATCGAGATGCCATAGTCAACATAGTGAAAAATTCTTATCCAAAATTTGCAATCGGGATATTTGGGAATTGGGGATCTGGGAAGACCACTTTAATAAATTCTATTGATAAAATACTTCAAACTGACAAAAATTTAATCATAGTAAGGCTCGAATCATGGCGGTATAAACGTGAACAATTCGCATTAGTTTCATTGTTGAAAACTATTGCATATGCGTTACCAGCTGAGAAAGAATTCGAAGATTTAAAACAAAAATTAGAAAGAAGTGCAATAAATTTTCTTAAAAGGACTCCTGATATTCTAACTTCAATTATATCCAAGTATATATCAGAAGAGGATGAAATTACACAAGAAATGTTTGATTCTTTTAAAAAAGAATTTAACTCAAAGATTGAATTAATTGCTGAATTAGATAGAGATACTATCTACTTTGATGGTTTTGAGGAAATCAAGAATGAAATAATGAAGCTGCGTCTAAATAATTCTGCCTTCAGGATTGTTATTTTTGTCGATGACTTGGATAAATGTTCCCCAAAAAAGGCACTTGAAATATTAGAACTCACAAGGGTTTTTCATGAAATTGAGGGCTTTATTTACATTATTGGAATAAGCCATGACATGATCGTTAAGTTAAGTGATATTGAAAATAACGAAACTAGTATTCAAAGAGAACATTACATTAAAAACCTAATCCAAGTGCCTATAACTTTACCAAAATGGAGTAATCAAGACATTGTAAAATTAGTGAAAGATTTTATAAAAAAAGGTATGATTCATGATAATTACAAAGATATTGTAGATAAAAATATAGATCTAATTTCTACGGCAATAGAAAATAACCCAAGAGAAATTAAAAGATTCTTAAACAACTTTATTGTGGCATATGAAATATTTTCTAGCAAGAAAAATTTTGAGGCAAAAGATTTAATATTTTCTAGCAAGAAAAATTTTGAGGCAAAAGAATTGTTGTTAATACAGGCAATTCATTTACGATGGAACAAGTTTTATAATATACTAGCAAAATCAGATGAAGGTTTCTTCAAGGGATTGAATAAATATCTTAAGATGGATGAAGAAACACGTTTTAAGAAATTGGATTTGTATGAGGGAGAACATGATGAAAGTGATATGAAAATATGGAAAGTGTTACGTGATTTTAAGACTGATTCAGATTTATGGAATTTCTTGATACAGAATTCAGATACCTTAAGGTACATACAGGATTGGAGTGTATACAAACGTGCGGTAGAAGTATCTATTGAACCAACTGCTAAACATGCAAAAGGCATTAACTATGAAGCAGTAAAGTTACTACGAAGTGGAAAGATTAATGAATTCAATGATAAGAGAGCAATAGAATTTAAGATTTTATCGATGAGAGATGCTGATTTGAGAGATGCTGATTTGAGAGATGCTGATTTGAGAGATGCTGATTTGAGAGATGCTGATTTGAGAGATGCTGATTTGAGAGATGCTGATTTGAGAGATGCTGATTTGATGGGTGCTAATTTAAGTGGTTCCGATCTAGATGGTGCTGATTTGATGGGTGCTAATTTAAGTGGTGCTGATTTGATGGGTGCTAATTTAAGTGGTGCTCGGCTTGTTGGTACTAATCTTAGTGGTGCTGACCTTGTAGGCGCGCGACTTTGGGGTGCAAATCTAGTGAGCACTCGTCTTTGGGGTGCAAATTTAAGAGATGCTCATTTAGTGGGTGCCCGGTTGGTGGGTGCAAATCTTGGTGGTGCCCGGTTGGTGGGTGCAAATCTTGGTGGTGCTCGACTAGTTGGCGTTGATCTTGGTGGTGCTGATCTTAAGCAAACTGAATTGACAAATTCAATCATAATAAATCCTAGTTATGAATCGTTAAAGGTCAATGAGAGTACCGAATTTAATAACGCCGCCATTGATAGCCCCCAATTCATTGATTATATAACCCAATTTACCAGAAATGTACCTCAGAAGATAAAGAGTAAACAGAAATTGAGAAGAGAACTAGCCAAGAAAGGAGTTAGTGAAGAAAATATCGAGGATCTCTTAAGCATCTCAAAGCTCCCTGAAGAATGAAATGAGGTCATTATCATATAGCGCAAAATAGTTACTTTTCTACTGATATCTTTTAGCTGATATTGCACAAAAATATGAAATAAGCTCGGTATATTTCAGCTAATTTTATTTGTATAGAAAGAATTTAACATTTTATCGATAGTTGGTAGATATTTTGAGAATCTCTCATTATCTGACTTGTACGTCATGAGATATGCTCTCGCATCTTCTTTAAACCAGATCTGCATTGCCTTTCGCATATTTTGCGTATTATCGGTAGCTGTAAAGACAATCATATGTGCAGGATGTCCTAGAAATGTAGTTTCAATAGACTCCAATAAATTAATGTCAGGATAAAGATTCCTCAAGGTGTCTAATTGTGTTTGAGTGATTGAAGGCAATGTAGTATTTGATACTATTTCTTTAACCATTATACTTAGACCTGCTGGATTTGTATCTGAATTGCTCTCTCTAGGAGCAAGAAAAGTAACCGATTTGTCAATGTGTTGGGCTCTTTCCCAATCAGGAGGATACTTTATACTAAATCTGGTAATAAGATCATCATATGTCAAATATTCTGAATCTGAAATAGGTATAGGAACGATTGGATTCTCATGGAATGAACCAAATGCTAGGTTATATTCAACGTAATTTATTATGGTGTGGACAGTTGCAAAAACGGTAAGGATTGATAATACGATTGATATTCTCGTTGAATTTATTCCAGTGAATAAGTATGTCATCTATTTTCTAGTTGTTGTTATTCATGCCCTTAAATATTCTTAAGGTAGAAAATGTGTTCTAATATGAATAATATGAAATAAGTGTAAATAGCATGATATTGTTCCTATATAATGGTAAATTAGTGTATAATTGTGTCTTGTTTATATGAAAAAATATCCTGTACAGTTAGGTTTATCTGGATTTAAGTCTCTTTACCAGTTCTATCCTTGCATTAATGAAATTAATTTGCTCTTCTAATAACTTTTTATAACCTTTCAAGAGTTTTTCTTCCTCACCATAATTTCTCTTCTTGATTTCATTCATGGTATCTTCAAACCCTTTGATGACATTTTCTACATAACCGCCTAAAGCTTGGATATCCCGTGCATCTCTTTTTGCGCCCACTGTAAAAGTTTCTTCAGCCTTACCTTTGATTTCTTGGGCTTTCTTACTGATGGATAAAATTCCATCTTTGAATGAAGTTGTTGCTTCCTTGAAACTGTTGACTATCAATTCATAATCTTCAATTTTGATGGCTGAGTTTGATTTTGGGGTTGTTTTTTGTGTGTGCATAGAATCAATATTATTATCATTTGTTGGCAGTTCAGCGTCTGATCCTTCATTTTGAATGATGGGAGAATCTTCATTTGTAATTGATTCAGAATCTTCATCGTTAGCTTCATTTTTTATGGCTTTCTTTTTCATAGATTGCTATTACAAATGTTAATCAGATATATAATCGTGAGAAGAAGAATTTCAATCAAATAACATATTTACATTTCGAATACTAGGTTTTTTCTCAGAAGAGCGTATTAAATCAACTTCGCTCATCGTCATTATAATATTTCTAAATCAAATATCATGTTTTAGATTTAAATTATCCTTTTGATTACCTTTTTTTATGTCTGAAGTACAACAGAATGCACCGAATACAGAAACACAAAGAGATGGACCCCGCGATTCGATATACATAGGCAAGAAACCTCTGATGGCATATGTAACCTCTACACTAATTCAACTCGCAAATCAGCCAACAGTTACTATTAAGGCAAGAGGTTTAAGCATTGGAAGAGCAGTTGATGTTTCACAAATAATTCTCAAGAGAATGGAAAATGCAGGATATACAATAGGTGATGTTAGAATTGGCTCAGAAACACTCCAAGCAGAAGATGGCAGAACAAGGAATGTCTCTACAATAGAAATTGAAGTAAAGAAAGCATAGGTTAGCTTTCTCCTATACTTTTTGTTATTATATCCCCAAAGTAATTGATAATTGGAAAATATTGCCGCACTATATCTTGCTCATTTAAATCCTGTAACAAATTCTCATGAAAAAATAATTTCTCAACTAGCTAAAGACTATCATGTTTATGTTTTCCCAGTAGTTTTTTTGAAAGAAGGGAGAGAAATAAACACTAGAACTTTTCCATTTCCCTATGAATTAAGAAAGAAGATGCTACAAAGCTTGTTTGATGGGCATGGCAATATAGAAATTTTGCCTAATTACAAGTTTGCTTCTCCATATATTAAATATCTCCCACCAATTGTTTCTCCATACTCATGGGCTGTACGAACTGGAATTCTTCATGATGTCCAGGAAGAAAGATTTATTTCGTATACTGGTGACACGGCGGAAAGGATAGCTTTGCGATTCTATAATCTACATCCAATTAAGGCAAAAAGATTAGAAATCTCATCATCTAATGTAAAGGAATTATTGTACAGAGAGGCACTGGGACACCTAAGAAATCAGGACTCTAATAACAATATGGAAGACGGTTCGGATAATTCAAACCGCATAAATCAATTGGGAGGAGAATCTTGGCAAGGGATGGTACCAAAGACGGTTATTCGCATAATTCTGGATAACTGGAACATTGTTGAAAAATTTGCGCAATCAATGGACAAAACTATTAAGATATTCGGAATGAAGTTCCCTACAGAAGGTATTCTGCACTAAATGTTTTCAATACACAAGATTTGAATACTTTTATTATCCAATTATTGACTTGCCATTATGAAGGATAAGGGCGCAGACTTGGTCTGGTTTGATGGACAATATGTGAAATGGGAAGAAGCTAAGGTTCCCATAATGATACATGCCCTGCATTATGGAACAGCAGTTTTTGAAGGTATTCGTGCATATTCATCTGATGACAATTTATACATATTCAGACTTAAGGAACACCTGGAAAGACTTCATAAATCAGCAAGTGTTTACTCCTTTACAACAAAATTTTCTGCTGATGAGCTTTGCAACGCTACTGTTGAATTAATTAGAAAAAACTCTATAAAAGAATCATGCTATATTAGGCCATTAACATTTGTTGGTCTACATGGAATAGATCTGAATGTGAGTAAACATTCTCCTACACATACTACTATCATAATTTTTCCGTTTGCAAAATATTTTAAGGGTGATGGCATCTCTGTATGCGTTTCTTCTTGGAGACGAATTGATGATGAGTCTATACCTCCAATGGCAAAAGCCTCTGGTAACTATCTAAATTCTGTATTGGCAACTCAAGAATGCAGACGAAATGGATATGATGAGTCTATTTTGCTTGATAAGAATGGATGTGTCAGTGAAGCGTCTGGGGAAAATATATTTATTGTAAGAAATGGAAAACTGCACACCCCACAATTATCGGATTCAATATTAGAAGGGATTACAAGAAATACTACCATAGAAATTGCAGAAGAGATGGGATATGAGGTTATTGAACGTCCCATTTCAAGAACAGAATTGTATCTAGCGGAAGAGATATTCCTTACTGGAACCGCTGCTGAAATAATTGCAATTACAAAGATTGATGGACACACTGTTGGAAATGGAAAGGAGGGTACGGTGACAAGAACCATTAGAGAATATTATGAAAATATTGTGGTTGGAAAGACTGAAAAATTCATGGGATGGCTAACACCTACTTGGTAAAAATTAAAAACGGTGGATTAAAAATTGCAGTGATTGGAGTAGGTGGATGGGGAAAGAATCATGTTAGAGTCCTTCATAACATGGGAGTTCTTCAAGCCGTTTGTGATATGTCAGCTGATCGTGCAAGAGAAATAGCAAAAAAACACGATATAAAGTCTTATTCATCAATTAAGGATCTTTTTTCCAATGAAAGCACATTGGATGCCTGTTTAGTATGCACGCCAACCAAATCTCACCTGTCAGTAGTAAAGGAAGTAATTGAAAACGGCTGTCATGTTTTTGTGGAGAAACCTCTTTCATTCTCTTCAAAAGAATGTGAAGAAATGACTGATTTATCAGAGAAGGCCAAGGTGATATTAACCTGCGGATATGTTGAAAGATTTAATCCTGCTGTTCAGGACGTGAAGAAGATAATCCAAGAACAGACTTACGGTGATCTTTTAATGATGGAATTTCACCGGGAAAATAGAATGCCCTTGCATATCAAAGATGTAGGTGTAATATACGATACATCCGTACATGATATTGATACTGCAATGTTTCTCTTCGGCAAGGGACCAAAAATGGTCTTTGCGAGGGCGGGTAAAAAATTTCATTTGTATGAGGATTTTGCAACCATAATGTTAGGATTTGAAGATCAAAAGGTTGCGATAATTGCATCTAATTGGGTCACTCCAAAGAAGGTTCGAACGTTCTCAGCGGTATGTACTGAAGGTACTGTAAATGGTGATTTTATAACTCAGGAAATAAGAATTGATCATGGGGATGCTACAATTATCCCTAGAAGACAGCAATTTCAAGAGCCACTTACATTAGAATTACAGAGTTTTATTGAGGTAATAGAAGGAAAGAGAAAAAGACCCGTAGTTAGTTCGGTAGAAGCTACAAATGTTACAAAAGTGGCAGAAGCCGCACTTCTTTCAAGTGAAACTGGTTCACCAATTTATTTGGAATTAAAATGAAATAATAATAATAATAATATGTATTAATCAAGACATAGTCATGAGACGATCTATGCTAGATATACTTGCATGTCCTATAGATAAATACTATCCATTAGAATTGTTTGAAATTGATACTATTGAAGATACAACCATTAATGAAACTGTGATAAAGGAGGGAGTATTATTTTGTACCCAATGCTCAAGGTTCTATCCGATAACTGAAGAAATCCCAGTTATGCTACCAGATGAGCTGCGTGAAAAAGAAAAAGACATTGAATTTTTGCAAAAATGGCAGGAAAAAATTCCTAATAAAATCACAAAAAATGGAAATCCATGGCATTTGTAATTGAACATATTCAAATTAGTGGGAGGAATTATAAATTGAAGGGAGATATAGTATGATATTAATCATAGTAGAACTGACAAATCATGAAAAAGGACAATAACAATTTAATCAATTTTATTTCAAAAAATGCAAAGATAGGACGGAATGTAAAGATTTGGCATTTCAGCTATATTGGTAACAATACTGAGATAGGAGATAATGTGTCCATTGGTTCGCTAGTGCATATAGATTATGATGTAAAAATAGGAGAGAACACAAGAATTGAAGGTTCTGTTTATATTCCTCCTTTAACTAGAGTTGGAAAAAATGTCTTCATCGGGCCTTGTGTAACCTTCACAAATGATCCTTATCCCATGAGTCCAAAAATGGTTGGAGTAACAGTGGAAGACGGTGCGATAATTGGAGGAAGAGCCGTATTTAAGGCAGGAGTAAGTGTGGGGAAAAATAGCGTGATAGCGATGGGAGCTGTTGTAACCAAAGATGTACCTCCCAATGTGGTTGTTATGGGTCATCCAGCAACCATAAGATATTCCAGAGAGGAATACGAAACTAAGAGAGAAAAATGGAATTCATAGCACAGATGGTAACTATCTTGTTTAGATGATCAAAAATAATGAGATTTTTATCTGATCTCACTCAATATTCATAAATTCGGTCCAGCATTCATTGCAAAAATCTTCATCATTTACTATTTTTCGTTGAAGATTTGCATTCTTTTCATCATGTTGTTTAAGACACATTATACATATTGACATTATAATAATATACGTCGTTTCAGCATTTTAACATTGTGCAAAAAATTTATGAAATAATTGATATTTTAGAATATTGAATAAGTTTGACTCCCGTTTAGCTTTTGTGCCACCAAATCTACCAAATTATTTTCTGTTTGATTAATTTATATTAATTAGAAATTAGTAATCAACATCAATGGTTCCTACAGACCTTCCAAAATGGGGAATCGATCCCGTTCCTACCAAACATAGAATTCTCAGAGGTTTTGACTATTTTATTTTGTGGTCTAGTTTTGGGGTTGGTCTTTTAGTTTTTTCCGCAGGTTCATTTTTATCCGAAGCCCCTTTTTATCAGGCAATACTAGCGATAATAATTGGTTCTGTTGCAGGTTCCATTCTTTTATCAATGGCAGGAAAAATAGGTAGTGATCATGCTATACCATCTCTTATTGGAATAAGGCCTGCTTTTGGATTGTACGGTTCATATCTTGCTGCCATACTAAATATAATCCAGCTTATTGGTTGGACTACGTTTGAGATTTTGATACTGTCAAAAGCTGCCCAACAATTAACAAATATACATGTTACCTTTGTATGGAACATCATATTTGGTGGAATCATTGCTATTTTTGGTATATTTGGTCCTTTATTTTTGGTAAAGCAATGGCTATCAAAGTTTGCAATATGGATAGTTTATGGATCTTCAATAATAATCCTAATCACTTTATTATCTCAAAATCTTCCAAATGCGATATCCGTAGTTGGTAAAGATATGTCATTTTTTGTTGCACTTGATATTGTAATAGCCATGCCTATATCTTGGATGCCCTTAGTTTCTGATTACAACAGATTTGCTAGAACAAGTAAAGGTGCCTTTGCAGGTACTTTAATTGGATTTTCAATAACAAATGTGATTTTTTATCTTGGGGGATTGTTATTGGGATTTGGAGATATTTCATCGATAATTATTTCAATTCAAGGAATTTTATTTGGATTTATTTTATTGGTAATGATTGTGGATGAGGTTGATAATGCATTTGCAGATATATATTCTGCAGCAATTTCTTCACAAAGTATCTTTCATAATCTAAATCAACGACATTTAATTATTGGATTTTCTATTGCAAGTACTATTTTAGCTATTTTTGTATCAATCGAAGGATACGAACAATTTTTACTACTGATAGGAGCACTATTTATACCGTTATTTGGAGTGTTGTTAACCGATTATTTCATACTTAAGCGTGGAAGATATCAGAATAATATGCTGTATGGTAACACTGTTATAAAGATAGGTTATCCTGCTGTGGTGTCATGGTTTATGGGAGCGTTGTTATATTATTTACTTTCTGACTACTCCCCGATATATTTATCACAGCTGTCAACAATAGGCTCCACAATTCCAAGTTTGATAGTCTCGTCACTATCCTACTTGCTCATTACTAGTCTTCATTTTAGGTTTAAGGTAATTAAAAATAGGATATAATTTTGATATATTTAGTCTATTGTGCAGGTTATAATTTATACATACATTTCCTTAAATCTAACTTTTAATAATATTATTTAATTGTCTCCATGTAACATCCACAAGGATTTTTTTGATGAAAATTGTCCCGATTGTAAATTGGAGTACGCAGAATTAAAAGGGTTAGATCAATCTACGATTAAAGATGATGACAAAGCGAAAAAGTTATCAAATAAATCAGGTAATAAAATAGCCTACAAAGAATTTTCTGAGGATAGAGCGAAAAAACTTTATGAAGAATTATTGATACAATTTTTAAGAACAAAATCTGTAGATGAGGCTGAGGCTGCAAGAAGAGCAAGACAAATTATTAGAAAACAGTGTGCAATTAGAGGTATTCAAATCTGGAGTTGGTTAAAATAAAAATAATAATATGATGTTATATGAATTACTGTTCCAAAGATAGTATGCTTATTTCCTTCAACCATCTTTCATAATAATTATTTATTGATAAATCAAATGAATAATGAATCACAGCAAATATTTTATTTGTTAAGTTATTAATTAATCTAATACCAATGATGTTAGAAATGATGATAGATGAATTAACCGAAATAGCCCATATGGGTGTTTTATACATGTTAATAGGTACATTTGGATTCTTGAGTATTATCATTGTCAATGGAATAGTCAGATCCAATCGGAAGGCGAAAAGAAATATGAATAAATCATAACTGAATATGATTGCTGATGATAGTAGATCTGACTAGAGAAGTAAAAAATGATACTAAAGTCTTTCCTGGTTCACCATTACCCAAATTTATTTCTTGGACTAAAATAGATATTCATAATTATGATTCTGAAGTAATGTTTATGAGTACTCATACAGGTACTCATATGGATGCTCCCTCTCATTTTGTTAAAGACGTTTCATCGATTGATAAAGTACCAGTCAGCAGATTCATTTCTAATGCGGTTCTAATTAAGATAAAGAAAGAATCTGATCAATTAATTTCGGCTGGTGAAATAGAGGCCTCTAATGTGAGCATAAATGAAGGTGACACAGTTGTATTTTCCACTTTGTGGGAGTACGAAGTAGATAAGGATTATTTTTTTAGTCATAATCCTGGTCTTGCAGACGACGCGGCGAAATATTTGATTGATAAAAAAGTTAATGCCGTGTGCATAGATTCACCTAGTATTGATAGAGGGTCGGATAATAATTTCCCTGTACACAAGATGTTATTATCTAAGGATGTATTGATTGTGGAAAATTTGTGTAATCTGAGTAAATTAAACAAGCAATATTTTACCTTGATAATAATGCCATTAAAATTATTTGGCGCATCGGGATCCCCTATAAGAGCGATTGCTATTGACAAGAGTT
>VBPX01000088.1:0-6688 GCA_005877075.1 Nitrososphaerota archaeon
GTATTATTGCCATAACCATGTCACTAGTCTCTAACATTGCTAAATATTTTAGTTTAAAAGTTGTCATAAGATGTAACAGGTCCAGAACAATTATCTCTAGGCTCTTCTTAATATCCAGTGCCTATGGGTAGTGAAAACCAAGATGGCGAGCAGCCCTCCGAAGTTACTGTCGTTGTTAATATCAAGATAAAACCTGGTTGTGAGAAGGACTATGACGAATGGCTTAGACGCTTTTTGGCCGTATTAGAAAGGAAAGTACCTGGTTACTTGGGAACAACAACGATCATGGAGACAATCGAAGATTCAACTGTGAGGCATATAATTCACAGGTTTAGAGACAAGGCCTCTGTCCACGCATGGGAAAATTCACAAGAGTTACGCGAGCAAACGGAAGAAGTAAACAAATACTCTACTCCATATCTCCAGAAGGCAACTGGTTTAGAGACATGGTTTAATATACCAGACCTGAAGGCAAATGTTCTTCCCCCTCCCAAATGGAAAATGGCAATAGTTGCGTTCATTGGAGCATATTCCATAAGCTCAGTCGCGGCATACATTCTCAGACTTTTATTAGGACAGCAGATGTTACTATTTAATTTGTTTATGAATATAATATTGGTAATTGGCCTTACCTATTTCGCAATGCCTCTGTTGAGTCGATTGCTGCGACGATGGTTATACCCAAAAAGCCTATGATCGCTTCTTGCAGACAAAGTCTGAACAAATGCAATGGAGGAGATTAAATGTTATTGAAATGAGATCCAGAGGTTTGAGTCAGATAGAAATAGCACGCGAATAGCTAGACTCAAGAGCCTCGTAGCAGCGTCACATGCTGGATAACCTCCTTCAGAAAAAATTTGGGATTGGTAGTAGGTACCAGTATTACTTTAATTCTCTATCTTTGCTTGAGAAATTCCCCATCTCATCTACTTCGATAATAAAGAAAGATAACATATTATCAAGAAATGCTAACCTGCCAGTAGAGTCTGTACTCCAGACCGCGCTCCCAACTCCACGTAATACTGACTTACCATCTTTAGTAGTTGTCTTTCCTACTTGTAGGAAAGTATAATTTGCCTTTTCACTACCATCCTTTGTAGTCACTACTCCTTGTCCTTGAGCTGAAGTTCCCTTGTTACCTTTAGACAGACTTACAAGATCTCCTGAGTTTGTTACTTCTATATTTCCCTTAAATGTCCCATTAGATGAAAATGTCATTTGTGTTTTATTGTTGCCAATTTCTTTCTGAGCCGTGATCTTTCCTTTTTCTTCGAAAAATGGCTCTTCCAACTGGTACGTCATACCAATTGAGACAACGCATGCATGTATTTAAGAAATATGCTTTTTTTAAGCCACTGCTCAGAATCATAATGCGGTCTACGTGACGGCTATATCCTCTGTGTTATTGATATTAAAGATGCTTGTAACTTCATCCATTCGTTCGATGACTCTGCTTCTAATCTTCATAATATTCACACGTACCACAAGGGCAAGAGGGTAAATTCATCGTTTAATTATTCAAGTTGGTGCGATTCATAATCAGCGCCTTTTTACCGCATTCCGTCTATATCACAGTTGAAGTATTATTATAATTTGGGATTGACCGATTGAAATCTTAATACTACAATAGCATTTCTATCTTGATTGCCTAGGCCTGATAACTTACTTCATAATATGATCGTTAATATTAATAGTTGTTGATATTTTACTGGATTTGACTATCTGGTTACGATGTCGGAGAACAAAAATAAAATACAGAAAAAATTTGTATCCTATGTTTAAATTTGTGGCTAAGTTGTGATTAAACATCTACTATATAGATATCTGCTGGTTACTGTATACCATCATTATATACAAGTTCAAGTTAGTAAATAGTATGAGAACGCTTAATCAGAAAGCAGAGGTCTCTGTTCTGTTGTGTTTAAGCCTAGCAATTATTACATGTCTTGTATTCTCTACATATTATGGAGTTGCTAACTCTCAGCAAAATAAGACATTAATACAACAACAAGGCGTACAGAGTATGTCATCAAACGGTACAAATATTATATTGGTACATGGCGGATGGGCTGATGGGTCTTCATGGGGTAAAGTGATTACTATACTAAAGGACTCAGGACATAGGGTAGTCGCAGTTAATATGCCGCTTCATAATCTTGCAGATGATGTTGCAACGGTAAAACGTGCCATTCAACTAGTTGGAAAACCAGTACTTCTGGTAGGACACTCCTATGGTGGGGAAGTAATCACGAACGCCGCATATAATAATCCAAATGTCACAGGACTTGTTTACATTTCTGCATTTGCTCCTGATGAGGGTCAGTCACTGTCAAGTTTTGTCACTCCCAAAGACTTTCCAGAAGGGTTTTTGATTTTGGATAGCTCAGGACTTGCCTACATAAATCCAACAATGTTCCATGATCGGTTCGCACAAGATGTCGATCCTACTGAAGCTTACATTATGGCTGTAGCACAGAAACCATTTAATGCATCAACTTTTGCTGAAAAATCTGGTCCCCCAGCTTGGAAACAACTACCAACATGGTATCAGATTTCTACAAGTGACCTTATGATTCCCCCAGAAGCTCAACAGAAATTCGCTAAACAAATGAACGCTACTACTATATCAATTAATGCTAGTCATGCATCCTACGTCTCACATCCAGATAAGATTGCAAAATTAATTTTAGATGCGACAAAAAGTAGTAACGGTAATAAATGATAATTTCGGGCAACGAACCCGATGATCGCTTGCAAATACGGAACCTTATAGATGCATATGCACATTGTGCTGATAGACGTGATGCGAAGGGACAAATGTCTCTTTTTACTAAGGACACACACTTCGTTGTATTCATGGACGCTAGATCCGATAAACCGTCAATGGAATTGAACCGACGAGAAGACCTGGCGTCCGTATTTGATGAACTGAATAAATATGAAGTTACAACACATTTCATCGGACAAAGTACGGTAGTCCTAGAGGGGGAACGGGCAACAGGAGAAACATACTGCATTGCCCATCATGTGTCTGAATCCGAAGGGAAGAGAACTCTGTTTATTGCATCTATTCGTTACTATGACGTCTTTGCAAAAGTTGACGGAAAGTGGCTTTTTGCCGAGCGAAAGCTCATTGTTGATTGGACGGATACCCACGCCATGGGTGTTTGATTTTTAATTGTTATATTTCATAGCTAATTTATTCATACATCTAATACTTTCATAAGTAACAATATTGTTACTTACTTATTTCTGGTAAACCAACTCAAAAACCTATCCTTTTGTGCAGGCACCAGATAATACACTGGAATGACCATAAACAATACAAGGCTTACGTAGATACTGGCAAAAGATAGAACTACTGCTATCAAATAAGAAATGATCCCTATAACGCCCCGTCGGGACATTATCTTTATAAAATTCATGTCGAGATCAGAGTCAACCAAACGATGTTCTTTTGTTGCATACCAGCACTGGATACTAGCCCAAAATCCTGCCATGGCTATATTGATCCCATAAACCACTACTGAGATCTGCTGATCTGTATATTCTCCTAGCAGAGCTGTTGAAAAAGGTATAAAGGCTATAAACATCAAGTAAAAGATAGTTATCCAGACAAATACACGATTTGCCCTCTTGATATAGTGGAATTGATCATGATGATTAATCCAAAAGAAACCTAGTATTATGAAGCTGATACTGTAGCTCAAAATCACCGGCCATAATTCAAGCAATCGTTTTGAGAGCTCACCTGCAATAAGCTCAGAATGAGTCAGATTTGGTACTGTTATCTCCAGTACTAAGAGAGTCATGACTATTGCGAATATACCGTCAGTAAGTGTCTCTATACGAGATTTGCTTATCTCATTTTCATGTGACAACCTTACTTACGTATCCACAGACCCTTGATATAACTAAACGCTTTGGGTATCTTGTAATGAGAAAACTTTATAGCTGCAAGGTCCCAGGTCTTTATAAGAATCCTAATTTAGAACCGATAGCGGCGTGGGTACCGACGGGCTCATAAAAAATAAACACTCATGAGTTCATCAAAAAACAAAAAGAAAGGAAGGAGTCTACGCCCTTATTTTGATAGTATCTCCTTCAACCTTAACCTCGTAGGTCTCTTGGTCGTATGTTTTGATGAATGACATCTGTTGACCAACAATTTCCATGTATTTTTGCCAGGAGGGAGGTAAGTGTTCCATTCCAGGTGGGATTTCTAATACGGGTTCACCAATCTTTTTTCCAGACGTGATATCAAACTTTGCTGCATGGAAAGGACACGTTACTTCATTTTGGTTAATGCTCTGCAAAAGCATAGAATTTTCCATCAAGATTGGCTATTGTAATTTCTTTTCCATTTATCTCCACATGTTTCATGTGTCCATTAGTAATTTCACTCACTTTGCAAGCTTCAACGTAATCTTGGTTTTGAGTCATTGTGTACTTTATTTAGACAGGCATTTTATTTATGTGTGTTAGTACCTAGAAGTTAACGGATTGAGCGTCTTGAATCTAAGAATGTTCTTATGGAGGCAGTAAAAATAATGATAAGAGTATGAATATGCAAAAAGAAGAGAAGCACATCGTTTCTCCATGGATAACACTTGCAATCCTGAGCAGCCTTGGTATTATAGCCGTGTCTGCAGAGACCATGGTGCTTCCAGCAATTCCAGATATTATCCATGAACTCGCTATATCCTATGAGAATTCGTCGTGGATATTGGCTGTGTTACTAGTTATGGGGGCAGTTATGACCCCTATTGTGGGGAAGCTGTCCGATGTTTATGGTAAGAAGAGAGTACTACTGATAATTTTAGGAGTCTATATAATAGGACTCTTATTAGGTTCGCTGGCATTCAATTTTCTTACACTTGTTACTGCTAGGGCCATACAAGGAATAGGAATTTCAATGTTCCCTATAGCTTTCAGTATTCTAAGAGAGAAGTTTCCACCGGCTAAGCTTGCAATAGCGCAGGGCATATTTAGTTCTACACTATCTGGAGGTGCGGTAATAGGTTTGATAATTGGAGGAATCATAGTTGATGACTTTGGATGGCGGGCAACTTTCTTACTCATTGCACCTATCGCAATAATTCTCTTTTTAGTAATTGCTAGATTTGTCCGTGTTGGAAAAGAACAACAATATGTCTCAAATAAGGCCTCTGAATTTTGTTGTAGGTTTACTCATATAAGACAAGATATACTATTAACAGAGAATACGACTGTTACCAGTATTAGTAATAATGATAGGGCACTAAGCAAGAGCTTAGACATAAAAGGAGCAATTACACTCTCGTTTGTGATTATCTCATTTTTAATTACTATTCAATTTTTGGAAAAGCCCATCACGTTTAGCAATTTAATACAAATTATATTATTTTCAATTGCATCGGTCGTTTCTTTAGTCTTATTTGTAAGAATAGAGCAGAAAACAAATTTTCCACTAATTGATTTCAAGATCCTAAAAAATAAGATCATACTTTATGCAAATATAATTAACATGACTGTAGGACTCACTGCGTTAATGGTGGTGTATCAGACGCTTCCTATCTTGATACGAAGCCCTCTGCCAGCTGGATTTGGAGGAGATGCATCAAGTATAGCAAATGCACAACTGCCATATATGATAGTGTCGTTGATATTCTCGGTAGCTTCCGGTTTTATGGTATCTAGATTTGGGAATGTGAGACCTACTATGGTAGGAACTATCGTTACTACCATAGGCTTCTTTATCCTTTTCTTACATCATTCTGCAGAAGCCTCAATAGCTGCAGTTCTTGTCATAGTGGCTGTTGGATTAGCCTTAATGCAAATTGGTTCGGTGAATGTCGTATTGACTTCAACCCCAAAACAGTTCAGTGGAATATCATTAGGAATGAATCTACTAATATATCTCCTAGGCTCATCAGTGGGGCCTGTGATTGCAGGTATGTATTTGCAAGCTAATCATGTAATTACGAATTCATCAAGTAGGATTTTGACTTCGTATCCATCTCCAGACTCGTATAATCTAATATTTCTTACGGCCACCTTAATTTCAATGTCCTCCATTGGATTTGCAATTCTTCTAAATAGAAGTATGTCGAACCGGAGCGGAGATGTTAAAGAAATAGGAGTTCCAACTTGAAAATTCTAAAAAATGGTTTGTTTTGTTATCTTGACAAGAAACAATACTATCACGATAATTCTAACCATTGGTACCAAATGGTTATCATCAGGAAATATATTTGCTCAACTTCACTAAAGAGAAAAATAAAAACAAATACAGAACTATATGCGTGAACCAGTAACGAGCAAATAAAACATTAGCCTATACTGGCAGACGAGTCTGCAATTAAAATATTGATTTTGTAACAAGCGACTTTAAAACAGGCAAATTTTGGGACATTGAAACTGAAAAAAGAACGAATGGTGAAAAACAACGAACCGCTAACATCGGTTTTGTGCAAGTGGGGCATATTAGATTTGGTAAATCCATTGGCGTAAGCATCATTGTAGTCAATGCTACAGATCCAAAAATAAATAACAGCAGAAATTAATAAAATACTTGCAAGTAAAACTAATGTTCTGAAATTTTTCGGTTTACACTTCAATTATTTATCAACTTTCAGAACTGGTCGTCAACAGGGACCAAACACACCCGAACAGTCTTGAATAAAATAGATAAAGAGCTATGCAATTA
>VBPX01000088.1:6715-7824 GCA_005877075.1 Nitrososphaerota archaeon
GTCATTATATCAACGGAGAGCCTCATCAAATACATCTTATATCACTTATTGTCATATATACGCATGATACCATCCAAATTTCCGTTTATAGCGAATGAATTTAATGGAAAACGCGCGCTTGTAACAGGTGGCACTGCTGGAATAGGTAAGGCTGTGGTAACACGGCTTCTGGATGGAGGCGCCACAGTCATAACGACTGCACGTACGAAGACAAACGTTGACGAAAATGCCAAACTTAAATTTGTTCAATCCGACCTTAGCACATCCGAAGGCTGCACCAGTGTGGTCAGAGAAGTACTCTCCCATTACGACGGCATTGATATCCTTGTGAATGTTTTAGGAGCATCAGCAGCACCAAGCGGAGGCTTTATCAAATTAAGTGATGAAGAGTGGCAAAAAGAGCTGAACATAAACCTTATGGTAGCTGTCAGACTTGACAGAAGATTACTTCCTAGGATGCTGCAGCAAGGCGTTGGCGTTATTATACATGTGTCTTCCATTCAGAGAAAGCTTCCTCTATTTGAAGCGACGTTGGCGTATGCGGCAGCGAAAGCAGCGCTGACGACTTACAGTAAGGGATTGTCAAATGAGGTGGGACCAAAGGGAGTTCGTGTGAATTCAGTTGCCCCTGGATTCATTGAAACCTCGGCTGCTGAAGCTCTCATCGAACGTTTATCCAAACAGTTGGGCACAGATATGCAGACAGCACTCGAAGAATTAATGAAATCTCTTGGCGGTATTCCTATAGGTCGTCCAGGTCGTCCAGAAGAGGTGGCAGAACTAATCGCATTTCTAGTTTCTGACAGAGCATTATCAATCAACGGGAGTGAATATGTGATTGATGGGGGAACAGTTCCAACAGTCTGATACGCACGATTGTTGGACATGACTGTTCCCCAACGAAAGTAACTGCGCTGCAATTGCTCGAATAAAGTTAATCGATAGAAACAGCTAAATACCAAGTTAGTAGAACCACACTACATGCAAGGTTCTAATCCCGATGAACCCTAATTGTTAGACATTCTCATTCATAACTTCTAAATGTGTTAATTATTATTCCATCAAATCAAATATTATATTAGTATCAATTCAATTATTATTTGTCGAAT
>VBPX01000010.1 GCA_005877075.1 Nitrososphaerota archaeon
TATCCTCAACCAATTATGCCGCCATATTTACTGAAAATGATAGTGATGAAACTGGCAGTACTATCATTTTAGCGAATAGTGTGTCACTAGATGAATTGAATGAAGAAAAAAAGAGAGCCATTGATATGTTGAATAAGAAATAAGAGACAACGTCATCTGTTAAATATAAAGTCACACATTTGTTAGCAAGTTCAATATTTTGTTTTTCTAGTAAACCTTGCATAAACTGCCTGTCATCAATCTAAAAATCCATTTTATCTTATTTTGTAAGAAATGCTTTTGTTTATGCAATAGATAGATAAATATGATTTTATGAAAAATCAGGATTTTCTGAAAAGAAAAGAACTAGAAAATTTCCTTATTCAAAGTGGGATAAGAATTGATGATTATATTACCACTGCAATGAATGTATGCACTGAGATGCATAGTGGCATCAAAAGAGAAGATAAGGAATCACCCTTTCTTGAAACACATATTTGGCCTGTAACGAGGGATGTGGTAAAACACTATATCAGGGTTAATCGTAGTATCACTAGCGTAGAGGTAGTTTCCTCGATATTACATGATGTGATGGAAGATAATGATAGAATTCTTGATTTGTATAAAACTAAAGAATATGGGTTTGATGCATATCTCAAATACAAATTTGGTATTAGAGTTTATGAGATTTGTATGGATTTAAAGATAAAACCGCTTGAAAACTTTGCTGGAGAAAATGATCAACAACGGCAATTGGCCAGATTTCATGATTACTGTAAAGGATTAAGCTCTGCTGATTATGATATGAAAGTCATAAAACTTGTAGATAGAGTGAATAATATGAAATTTGTCAGCAATATGTCAAACCCAAGTGGAAACCTGGTGAGTAACAAGATAAGACGATATCTCCGTGAAGCGGAGGATTTCTACCTTTCCTATGCGTTATTGGAACCTTCAATGAAGGATTTATACCAAGAACTTAGACAATCATATGAAAATCTCAAGTCATTGGCTACTGGTTAGTTTGGATAGAAAATTGTTTGATTTCTCATTAAGCTGAAATAAAGTCATATCTTCATTAATGGGATTTATCATAGTTCTATTTCCATTAATCAGGAGTTTTAATGTGAGAACAAAAGTCAGAATAAAAAAAGATAGGGAAGCAAAGATTAAGTTATTGCACTTTCAGTATGGATTAATTATTGACTCAGCGAGTCAATATTTCTATCCTTCATTTGAACTTGTGTTGTTAGTTTCTGTAGCAGAACCCATACTACTCTCCATTTGTGGTTCTCCTGATGCTATTTGACCACGTATGGCTCCTTTTTGATATTTGTCTGTATGCGCATTTACATAGGAATTCCCGTCGCCCATCAGGCTCACCAAATCAGAAATTTCCTTACCCTTTAGAGGACCCTGTAGATCATCTTTTGTTATATTTCCTTTCAATGATATAGTTGGATTGTCGCCATCTTTAGCAGATTTCTCCTTTGATAAAGTGACTACGATATCGCCATTTTGTTCCACGCTTCCATTGTGTATATGTGCCCCGGTTATTTTCTTCAAACCAGTTATGTTAACCCAGTACGACACTTGGGAACCATTATCATTAGTCTGGAACTTTGCCCAACCAGTTGCATTAGATTCTGTTGGAGGAACTTCATCCTTACTTGACAGACTTGCAGAAAATGTTTTTCCCTCCTGTGCTTGGATTGAGTTTAATGTCATTGAGATTGTTCCTATTGACATTACGGCAGCTAATATGGCTATGACAGAGAATATGTGTTTTTGAGACATTAGACTATCATAACATCATTCCTATAAATACTATCTATTTCTTGCATGCAATATCAGAGATTATCTAGATTCATGTAATAAATCTTCGATATTTTTACTAATTTTATTAAAGATATTAGAAATATGACGGTTTGAAATGGTATCTATCCATGAAAACAATGGTATCTTGCAATATACTCGTTTGAAATTATTGGGTCTGGTTTTGCGTCTTGGGTACAGGCAATTGAAAGAATGGGAAACCACTGCTTCCTAATGCATAGGGCATTTGGCCGTTCCATTTGGAGATTGCCTGCCATTGGAGGTATTCTGGACTTTCCCTCAACTGTGATGTGATAATCTTTATTGCCTGTGATTCACCACTTGCCCTAGCAGCAGTTGCCCTTGCTTGTCCCTCAGCCTGAGCGACGGTTTGGTTTGCAACTACTGTAACAGCCCTTAGATTATTTTGTTCAGTAAGGAACTTTTGAAAAGCTACTACTTTTTGTTCTATTTGTGTAGCAAAAGCATCTGAAAATTTGAAATCAGTAATAAATACATTTTGTACTTGGATATTATTTGAAGAAAGGGTGTTTCTTATGGCATTGGCAATAACACTTTTTGCTGTTTCTCTCTTTGTGATTAATTCTTCTGCATCAAATTTGGCTACACTGGCTTTAACCGATTCTTGTATAGTGGGGGATATTACACGATCTGCATAGCTAACTCCCAATACTTGATAGATCTTATTTGTTTCTTGTGGATCAATTCTATAGTTCAATGCAATAACAGTTTGTACTTCTTGCAAGTCGTTTGATGCTGCTGAAGCTTCTGCTTGGAATTTTTGAGTTCTTACCTCCATTTGAACAACCTGTTCTGCAAAAGGTGTAATGAAATGTACACCTTCTCCCAAAACCCTATTTTCAACTGCCCCAAGGTAAAGCACAACTCCCCTATGACCTGCTTCAACAATTACTACGGATTCAGCTAGTACAACTATAATTATAATTAGGGTAATAACTGCTGCAGCGATTTTTATCTTATTAGTAGTTGGAAAACGTGGTGTTTTATAGTATGACATGCTTGATTTAATTACAAGTTATGGAGCATTGTGTATATATATTTAGGCTTAGTTCTGTTTTCCACTTTTACTGATATTTAACTTCGCTCCGAGTAAATATGATTAATTCATTTTTCCATGAGAAAGACAATATTGACATTTGATGATACTTGTTGTTCTCCTGTCAAAATTGGAGTTGATGGTGCAAAGGCTTCATTTTTGAGGGATTCGGCAGGATACGGTACTGAGCCAGTAAAGAAGGGTGTTACTTGTTCAATATTTACTGTCTTTATTCCTACTATTTTAAGACCCAATGTTGAAGCAGTAATATCTGCCTTTTCCTTTGCATTTTCAATTGCCTCTTTTAACAATTGGTTCTTAATTTCATCAAGTTTCTTTTCTGACAAGCTAAAGTAGATGCTATTTACATTGTTGGCACCAGATGAAACTGCAGTATCAATCCATCCTGATATGGCCTCTATATTGCTGCTATCTATCTGTATGGAATTGGTAACTGTAAATCCAATCAATTTGCCTTGGTTTTTATCTATAGAGTAGTCACGGTTTGGAGTTATGCTGAATGATGATGTACTTGTTTCGTTTTCTTTGACGCCTGCTGTCTTTAGAGCATTAATCATTTTATTCATTAATTCAGAATCTGAGGCTAACGCTGCTTTTGCCTTGGTATTGGATGTTTCCACACCTAGCGAGACTGTAACTTTATCTGGTTTTATCTGAGTTGAGGCAGAGCCTGTAACAAACAATGTTTTGTTCATATCATTTGCAGATAATTGAGCATACAAATTGTGTTCATAGATATTGTACGAATGGATCAACAAACATAATGTGAATGTAGCTGTAACTGCAATAATCGAGATTCTTAACGAAATTTGTTTTATCATAATTAGAAAAATACCATTGAACTCATATAAAAAAATTAAAAGTATTCTTTGTAGATTTTGGAACCTAAAAATTGCGATATTGAATAGAAGTTTCAAATTTAATGGGAAGTAAAGGAAACCAAATATTTTCTCAAACAGCAAGTGAATATGATATGGTATGGTATCTTAGAATCAAATATTAATACTAAGTTCTAAGATCTGATTTGTGATTATAATAAATTGATATAGATTTATTATGACCATGGTCTCGCAATAGGATATTGGAAAGAAGACGACCAAAGGGTGTTACAATTATTGGAATACTCACAATAATTATTGGTATTCTTCTCTTAAGTGGAGGAGTAGTCCTTGTCGTATTAGCTCCTATTATAGGTCAATTTAGTTTCCATAATTCGGATACTTCTACACTGGCCTCTAATGATTCTTTTTCATTTAATGTCAATGGTACCAACATTACACTTCCAAATAATAGCATGTTTCCAATACTAAGTGGATTTCTTTCAATTATCGGAAGTATTATGGTTGTTCTTGGAATTGCATTTTTCGTAGTTGCGTGGGGCTTGTTTAAGGGTAAGGAATGGGCGTGGGGTGTTACTGTTATTCTTACCGTAATAACTTTGGTCATTAGCGTAATAACTATTATTGGTGGAAATTTAGGGAGTATATTTACTATAATTATTGCAGGTATTGTACTATATTACCTGTACAGAAAGAATATAAAAATGTATTTTGGTAAGATAAAAGGACAGCAGGAACGTTCAAGTAATTAAAATTCCATACAAGTAGAACAAAACACTATTTCAATAAATTAAGATTAGCGAATTTATTTGCAAGAAAGTTTTATTACTAGAAAATTTGAACTAAGATAATGAAACTATTCCATCATACAAAGTTTCTTTGTGAAATTGATCAAGTGAAATTCAAGACATATGAGGAATTGACCCTTCATATGAGACAAATTCACCATCATCCCATTGTAAAGTGTCGGGATTGTGGAAAGGAGTTTGTTCATGAGAAGGATAGACTCCATCATGTTAGAGAAGAGCATGAGAGGAAGGTAGATTATAGAAAACACAAGGATTGATAGATGAAGAATATTTCATGATAATCGTAATTAGAGTAAAATCCCAGTTACAAATTAATTCTTACTACCAACAACGGAATATTGGTTTGAAAAGTGAATTCTGATGTGTTTTAGATTATTTGAAAATAAATGATGTGATTATCATGTTAAATTCCAATATTATTGCCTGCAACTATATTAAATCTAATTTATTTTATGTACAATTCCCTTTCTATTAAAATAGTTTACAATATTCCTCGCTGCAACTTCTGCCATCTTAGATCGTGTCACAAAAGTAGCACTTCCAATATGTGGTAATAGTATAGTTTGTGACATCTTAGTTAATGGATTGGATTTGGAAATTGGTTCAATTTCATAAACATCAAAAGCTGCACCTGCTATGACTTTATGTTTTAACGCGTTAATCAAATGTTGTTCGTTTATGATTTTACCTCTCGAAGTATTTATTAAAAACGCAGTATTTTTCATTAATTTAAATTTTGATTTATCTATCATATGAAAACTATCTTTATTTAGCGATGCATGAATAGAAACAAAGTCACTGCGCTGTAGCAATTCGTCAAGCGATACATAAGTTAGGTCTAATTCTGATTCTATCCTAAGTTTCCGTGTTTTACTATAATAAATTACTTTCATATCAAATCCCCGTGCACGTCTTGCTACAAGCGTTCCTATTTCTCCCATACCAATTATTCCTAGTGTTCTCCCATACACATCGTATCCAAGAAAGAGATCGGGTGTCCACCCAAATTTCCAATTGCCATTTCTCACATATCTATCTGCATTGACAATTTTTCTGGCAGCTGTCAGAATTAATGAAAAGGCAAGATCTGCTGTGGTATTTGCTAAAACATTCGGGGTATTTGTAACTGTTATTTCTCTTTTTGTTGCTTCATAAATATCAACGTGATCATACCCTACACTATAGCAGCTAATTAATCTAAGATTGGGCCCTGCCGCATCCATGACTTTTGAGTCAATTTTGTCGCCTAACATGCACACTAATGCGTCCACACCTCTAATGTTTTGGAATATTTTTTCCCTATCTAATGTATCTGCCCCCGCATTCATATTGGTTTGAAAATATCTTTTTAATATTGATGGTCCTGGTTCTGGTATTTTTCTTGTGATATACACCTTATTTTTTCTAGGAGCAATATTCATTGAATAATTCGTTTCTCTCGTTAAGGTTATTAATATGGTATGGCTTTGGATTTTAATTCTCTTTATTAATCTCTTCTAATCTTTATCAATTTTGAATAAAATATTTTTAAAAAAATAATTCCCATGTAGTAGGGCATATTATAGAATGCAGCAAGCGCGGCTACTTGTGAACCAAAGAATTGTTGAGCAAAGACAGTTACTAGAATATTATTAATATAACTCATGACAATAAGACCTGAAATTTTTTCTTTCCTTGATGAATCTTTATTAAAATATGAGATAAGATATCCAGTAATTCCAAATCCGGAAAATAACAAAAAAGCGAAAATAGTTGTATTAATAACAAAAGGTAATTCTAAATAGAAATAACTTGAAAATTTTGAAAATATTGTAAAGTTAATCAAGTCCATTAAAATTATTGATAACGGTAATGAACTATTGTTTATAGTGGTTGCTAATCTGGGTAAATATTTTTTTATGATTCCACTTCCTACTAAAGGAACAAGCAGGGATATTACCAGTAGTAAAATCATATCAAATAATGGAATTGAAAATTCAGTATTATAAAAAATATAAACTAACGTTGGCAATATGAATGGAACAAGAAGTGATGTGATTATTACCATTCCCACTATAGTAGAAAGTCTTCCACCCACATAATTTGAGACAAATGGAGCACCAAGTCCTGTAGAAATTCCAGATAATAATACTACTGACAACGTGTATTTAGGGAATATCAGATTTGTGACAAAATACATTGTTACTGGTAGGATAATCACTTTCACAATAGATAATATCAATAAAAATTTGGGTTTTTTAAAAGTTGAGACAAGATCTTGGAAATCAAGCTGGATCAAATTTAGAAATAACAAAAATCCAAGAATTACTAATATGTAGGGCGAAAAAAGCTCTCCGGCAGAAGGAAATAAAATGCCGCAGATGGTTGAAAAAAGAATTGAAACTGAGAGTACTATCAGAACATTTGTATCATAAGAAGTCAATTATTTTGATTAGCTATAACATTACCATAAATATTTATAAATTTATCAGATCAAACAAATTACGATAATTCAAATAACAATATCCAATTATCTCGTTATTTCAAGCATCGTACAAGCATCAAACATAACATAAAAGGTGTTTAATTTTTGTATCATATTATGAAATAATAAATATTACACTAACTTAAGAATGACCATGAATAGCTACAGTTTTGGAATAATATTTGCAATCTTACTAGTTATAGTAACATCAATATGCATATCAGCTTCGGCACAAACACTAGATACTAGATCTAAAATTAATACGACAATTATCACCATTAATCCATCAAATATCAAGAGTGCACTCACTTCAGTTTATAATAATACAAGTCCACACTATGTTAAACTCTCAGATAGTCAAATATATAATGCATTTAAAGATCTACCTGGATGGACAATACATGATGGAAAGCTGCATAAGACATTCACATTTGCAGATTTCTCCACTTTATTTGAATTCTTGTACCAAGTAGCTGACTCCTCAAAGGTTAAATCATCATCCAAATATGACATCCACATGGAATTGACGATAGATTATGATACATGGAGTCTAGGACATGTTATTTCCAATTTTGATGTGAAAGCAGCGAACACAATCGAAAAACTATACCAAGATAGTAATTATGCAGATATTGACAATTAACTGAGTGTAAACGTGATAGTGTTATAGAGCTTTGAGAAGTTTCTTCCGAAAAATACTCGTTAACAATCGCAATGACGTCCTATTTTTTACTTTTACTTTTCAGAGTCAAGCTATCCATTGACGATATGCAAAGGACACTTCTTTTGTCACAATTGTTACCGGATTTGGAAATGATTCCTTAGAAATTCAAAATAGAGAAATTCATATGAAGTAATTTTAAAAAACTCCACCTAGATATCATCAAAATTTAATCCTTTCTTGCTCTAAACAAAAAGTAAACAAGAATAAATGGTAGTGAGGCAAGAATAAATGATTCTATAATTCCCAATAGCGAATGTATTGCTAGTTCTAGACCTAGGTATAGCGTTATACCAGCGGGAATTAGACCGAGTAGGATAAATCTGTGAGTTCTACCCTTGAATTTATCCAAATCTCCATATGGGTACTGTAAGTGGTGATACACTACTGGCATGACAAATAATGAAGCTGCCACTGTGATTGAATACAAAGCTATAATCAGGGTGATCGAATCAATAAATGCAAAATTATTAGGTACATTTATGGCCATATTCAATAAGAATCCGAAGAGAATCCCAGAAAAGGTACTTAATAATGCACTTTCCTTTAGGATTGTATCATAGCGTTGTACAAGCTTATCATCCATTTCACGTGTATTATCATCTTCAGGCAAACTAATCCTATACCTATTAAAGTAATCTAAAGTTCATATAACTTATCATTCCAACTTTCTCGTTGCCGGAAATGCGAAAAATCAGAACTGATTTTTCAAGTAATTTTATTCTGGAAAATGGTTAAATAATTTCATATGCAGTTTTCAAGAGGCTGAAACCACACTTTAAATGTGACATAAGTGCGTGAATAACTAGGACTCGAACAAAGAGTGGATTATTAATCTAATGAAATGTGACATTTGTGATGCAAATGAAAGTATTCCTTTTAGATGCAATTATTGTGATAAATTGTTCTGTCAAATGCGCAGGATTCCAGTAAACCATTCATGCGTTTCTGTAAATGAATACATTAATGAAAAAACATTAAAAATAATATTGCAATGGATTCGAATTTGGAATGCTCTTGCTTAAGATAAAATTTTCCAAATTAGAGATACTTCACCTAGCAATCGCGACAATTTTAGTAACTGCTGTGGGTTTATCCCTTGAGAATTCCAGTTTGTCCCTTTATAATTACAGAAATATTTCATGGCAATTTCTAATTATATTTGTCAGTGCATTCCTTGTACATGAATTGGCTCATAAATTATTAGCACAGTTTTATGGAAGTTGGGCCGAATTTCGGACAAACACGTATGGGTTACTAGTAACTGCAGTTTCTGCAATTCCAATTATTCCGTTCAAGTTTATAGCTCCTGGCGCGGTCGTAATAGATTTGTCCGACAGAAGTAAATTTGGTAGAGTTGCTTTTATTGGTCCTTTAACTAATCTAATTATGAGTTTTGCGTTCTTCATATTGTTATCCTATAATCCTTTTATTCGTTACCTATATATAGGAGCATTATTTAATGCTTGGATCGCAATATTCAATTTATTTCCATTTGGTGCCCTAGATGGACAGAAAATTTTTAGTTGGAATAAGATTGTCTGGATCAGTATGATGGCCTGTGCAATGGGATTATTCGTTATGATAAATAGTTAATTGAAATAAATAAAAATTGATATCAACCTCTTACCATACTAGGTATAATAAGATATACCGAATCTTTACTACTGCTGATGCCGTCATACTGAATTTAATTCTTTTCTAGACAAAAGAGGACAATCGATTAAATCAGACTTACCTAATTTGGTAAATAGTATAGTTTAATTCTTAGCTGGTCCCGATTATTTAACCTCAAATTATTTTTTCGTTCATTACTTCAGTATCAATTTTAGAGCGTTGCGCAAAAAAAATACATGTAAGTGACTAATAAACCTCTATTCTTGCAACGTTTTGGATACAATAAGTGTAATTGTTGTTAGTACTTTTTTCATTTTTCTAATATCCATGTAAATAGCTTTTAATTCTTCCTCGGTTGAGCCAGATATTTTGGCAACTATATCATAAACACCAGATACAGGAGATGCTTCTTGGACCCCCTCAACTTTTTTCAAATCCTCTACTACCTTTTCAGCTGAAACAAGATCGCAACAAATCAACACATATGCATTAACCATATATAGTTAATATTGTAGGTTTTAAATAAATACAACAGTATTCAAAAAATATCGCTAGCGATATGAAGGGTCAAAATTTTTCCTTAATCTTAGTTTACTTTTTCGTTGACTAAATATGCCCCAATAACGATTTACAACATAAAATTTTCAATATCAGAAATTATTAAAATTTGATTTCAAAAGCTTTATCCCAATTGATCTATTTTTTATAAATGACAGTATTATTAGTTATCAAATTGTATGATAAACAACAGTAAAGAAAAAAAACATGAATATTTGATTGAAGAAATGAATGCAGTACAAGTTAGGAAAACAATGAATGAAAAAACCCTTGCAATTCTTGTTTTAGGCGCTTGCGAGAACCATGGTGATCATATGCCATTCGGATCAGATTTTATTTTTCCCACAGAGGTTGCAAAAAGAGTTGCTACTAAGATGAGTAATGTTATTGTGCTTCCAACTATTCCATATGGTGTTAGTTTACACCATGACAAATTTCAGATGACTATGAGTATTAATCCTGAAACCATGGTAAACATAATTTCTGATCTTCTAACAAGTCTTATCCAAAATAAGATAAGACGTGTGCTGATAATAAATGGTCATGATGGAAATATTGCTCCAATTGAAATTGCAGCCCGATCTATAAAAAATAAATATTCGGAAATGACAATAGCCTGTCTGGAATCTTGGTGGATTCTAGTCGGGCAAATAAGAAAAGATCTCTTTGAAGTTTGGGACGGGCTTGGTCATGGTGGTGAGGCAGAAACTTCTGCTGTTCTTGCAGTTCGCCCAGATTTGGTACATTTAGAATCTGCTCCAAAAGATGTAATTCCAAAATTACCTGAAAATATTAGAATATTTTGGAAATTTGATGAATTGACATCCACCGGAGCCACCGGTTCTCCTAAAAAGGCAAATATTAGGAAAGGCCGAGAAATTGTACAAATAATAGAAGATATCCTGCTTTCATTCATAAAAGAAATGGAAATGACTGATTGGAAATACGGTTTATACTTAAAATAAGGATTTTATCATTCATATTGAATTGTGGTTAAGCTGGTATTGACCTCAACCATATTATTACCTTGTTGCCTCTACCTAGATAACTGTTACAATGTTACTTTAATGTGTACAGGCAGAAATCACATTCTTCACAAAGATAATAGAGACTATCAAAGTCTGAGCATAAAGTCATAATATTATAGCATCTGGGACATTCTATTTCATTTTCAATTGTCTCACGAATTCTTGTCTCCGCTTCATGCTGATTTGCTACTCTAACTATATATTGTGATTCTAATTCTGCTTTATTCTTTTGATTATTTCTCATCGATACTTTATGAATAGACACTTATGACAATTCCAAATTATGATTTATAAAATATGTATAACTAGACAGAGAGGGGGAGGCCAAAATTTAATATTACCTGCCCTAATGGCCTAACATAAACACGAAAAAGATGAATAAAGATTATTGTAGAATAAAAACAAAATAAAATATAATTCAACGTTCATAATTGTACCATTGACATTAAAGGATGATGCAATTAATCTGCACCGAATGTTAAAGGGAAAGATCGAAATTCGGAGCAGGGTTTCTTTAGATAATGCATTTGAGGAAAAAGGGACATTAAGCCTAATTTATACTCCAGGTGTAGCCTATGTAGCCTCAGAAATAAGCAATCATGAAAAATTGGTTTATGATTATACATCAAAATGGAATAATGTAGCGATAATATGTGATGGTACAAGAGTTCTTGGATTGGGCAACATAGGTCCAGAAGGTGCACTGCCAGTAATGGAGGGAAAATCTGTCTTATTCAAAGCATTAGGAGACATAAATGCAATTCCACTATGCATTAACACTCAAGATAAAGAAGAAATAATTAGATTTGTTAAAATAATACAGCCAAATTTCGGTGCAATAAATATAGAAGATATTGAATCGCCGAAAGTTCTGGAAATAGTTGAAAGATTAAGTAAAGAACTATCGATACCTATTTTTCATGATGATCAACATGGAACTGCTATAATTGCCCTAGCAGCTTTATTAAATGCACTTAAGTTAGTAAAAAAAGCGCTAGATAATGTCCGCGTTGTTATATCCGGTTCGGGATCAGCGGGATATGGAATATTCAAGATCTTGCAGACAGCAGGATGTAAAGATATTATTGTTACTGATACCAAGGGTGCAATATATGATGGAAGACCGGACATTGACGATCAGAACCCATACAAGAGAGAAATATCGCTTAACACCAATATGAAAAAGTTAAGAGGAACTTTAGCAGATGTAATTAGTAAATCAGACGTATTTATTGGCGTGTCAGGAAAAGGGAATATTTTAAATAAAGAAGTGATAAAATCCATGAGTGATAATGCAATAATATTTGCTTTAAGTAATCCAGACCCTGAAATAATTCCTAATAATGCGTTACAGTTTGGTGCAAGAATCGTTGCAACGGGTAGATCAGATTTTCCTAATCAGATTAACAATGCAGTAGTGTTCCCATCAATTTTTAGAGCATTACTTGATCTTAGAGCTAGTAATTTAAATGAGTTTATGCTTGTGTCTGTAGCACGTGCTATTGCCGATATTGTTGAAGACATTCATCTTAGAGAAGATTACATAATTCCAAAAGTTGATGATCCTAGAATTCTCCCTATTGTTACTAAAACAGTAAAAGAGGTACTTAGTACGCATATTAGAAACAGTTGATCGATTTATTTATTTGATTTAGAAAATATTACCAAAAGCTAAGGACATAATAAGAACGGAAATTGTCATAATCGCAAAGGTAGTGCAACCAACAATGTTTGAGTTCGGATTATTTTTCTTTTTTTCACTCAATTCAAGAACGATTTACTTTATCATGACATGCATTTAGTATTTTGTTACAAATTTGGATATATGTAAATCCGGTTAGAAATATTTACTTTGTATAGAAAATATTTTTTAAATATGAGTATTATTACTGATAAAATCTAATAATGATTTCACATACCATTGAGATTCTGTATAATTTTATTTGTATTATTCCAATTATTTAATTCTGTATTATTCCAATTTTCAAAGTGAATTACCTTGGAAAGTATCGTTCTTCTAAGCCAATCAAGTCTTTCCAAATCTGGTCTATCTTCAAATTTATTTACATATCCAAGACAAAGATATGCAATGGGTTTAACATGGTTGGGTATCCCTAATATCTTACGTAGATCTTCAATTGATAATATGCTGACCCAGCCTACTCCTATTCCCTCAGCCCTAGCTGCCAGCCAAAGGTTTTGAATTGCACAACAAACGCTATATTCTCCTGTTTCTGGAATGGATGTCCTTCCTAAAATAAAGGGTCCGAATCTCTCAGGATTGTATGTCACACATATATTAATATCAGATTCAAGAATCCCCTCTAATTTTAAATTAACATATTTATCTTGTCTATCTAAATCGTTATCAAGTAAAGAGATAGATTTTTCTCGTTCATGATTAAATGAATTCTTAACTCTTAATCTTGTATCTCTCTTCTTTATTAATATAAAATCCCAAGGCTGTGAAAAACCAACTGAAGGAGCATGATGAGCTGCATTTAGAATTCTTACTAGTACGTCGCCTGGAATTTTTTTGTCATTAAAATGAGATCTGATATCTCGCCTAGAGAAGACGGCTTTATATAGACCCTCTTTTTCAGAGATCGTAAAAGAATCGACATTGGTGGACATCTTCTTCCAATAATCAGATTATGATCGTGATTATATGTTTTATTGTAATTGGAATTTTCTGGAATGGAGATATGCAATTAAATGAAATCATGAAACTAGCATCATTATCTTATTAACATAACTGGACATGATGAGTGATGTAGAATCTTACTTGACACACTACCTAGTATTAGCTCCTTAAACTTTCCTATTCCTCGACTTCCCATGATTACCATGTCTTTTTTCTCTTTTATGCTAATATCCAGAATTATGGAAGCAGGATTGCCTTTAAGAAGAATGGTATTGATAGTTAACCCCTTTTTAGTAGCAATCTCTGAACATTTTGAAAGTACACCTTGACTTTCTTTTTTGTATGCCTCTAATAACTCGGTTAAAAGCTTTGGTGATTCTATCTGTGTGATAGGTACGTCTTCCATAACATGAATTACAGTAATATTTGAACCTAATTTTTCTGAAAGAAATAAGGCTGCATCTAAAGCTCTATAAGAGATATCCGATCCGTCAACAGGTACCAGTATTTTCGAGAACAATTATCATTATTAATTACTTGCACTTAATATATTATAATATCTACATTAATAACAATTCTAATCATATTATTATTAACTGGACCTTTATGATGGACTGTACAATGGGATTATTTGTTATAGTTAATACTTAATTTCAAATAATATAACTGCTGACTCTACTAGTTACCAGTATTATCAACGTTGTTGTTGTTATTGTTATCAGTATTGTCGTTATTGTTAGTGTTAGATAGTTTGTTTTTAAAATAGTTTGGATCTTCAGAACAGTGTACGATTTCTTGGTCACCAAGTTTATCTCCTATTTTTCCTGCTAGGTCTATACAATCTTGCGTATTTGCATCTGCCCCTTGATAAGCCTTTGAATCTTTAAAGTTATTCAAAGATATTGTATCGTCATCTACAACATGATTTTTTATATCGTGTACTAATTTGTCAAGATCATCATACTTTTCGGGATTGTTGTTAGTGTTAGTGTTAGTGTTAGAAGGTGACGTATTACTAGGATTGTTGTTAGTGTTAGTGTTAGAAGGTGACGTATTACTAGGATTGTTGTTAGTGTTAGTGTAAGGTGACGTATTACTAGGATTGTTGTTAGTGTTAGTGTTAGAAGGTGACGTATTACTAGGATTGTTGTTAGTGTTAGTGTTAGTGTTAGAAAGTGACGTAGCACCAGAATTAGTGTTATTTTGAGAATAATAGTTTGGATCTTCAACACAGTGCACAATTTCTTGGTCACGAAGATTGTTTCCTGTTTTTCCTGCGAAGTCTATACAATCTTGTGTGTTTTGATCCGCTTTATCATAAATGTCTGAATCTTTCATTACAAACAAAGGTATCCCATCTTTATCAACTAATTTTTTAAAATTTACTTTACCATCTTTTATATCATGTACTAATTCTTCCAGCTTATCATATTTTTTCAAAAGTGCTGTTTCTTTATGAATTGCCTCTACTGGAGTGCTGTACGCTACAAGAAAGAATATTCCAAGAGTAATAGTTGCTCCTAAGAGGAGAAATTTTGCTATGGGTTGCTTCTTGTTCATGGTATGAAATTAAAAGTTATCATAAATAAATTGTTTTGTTTTGACAGACATACTAGCATTGCAAATGGTATTGGGCTTGACTTTCTTACCAGATTTTGACTTTACCTTCATAAGGCATCGATGAAACTTCCTTGTGTTCTGTTTTTTCTAACTTATTATTTTTTTTTTAAGATTATCTAAGCTTGAGTACAGTGATCAGTATTAATATTATGAAATTGTCTCTGAATTACTAATACCTCACATATTATTTAGATTTTCATTCAAATGGTAAATCTAAAATTTGTCATAATAGTTATTACTAAAAAATCAAAAAAAGTCGGGTCGCTTAACGTTACTTGTAAATGTTAGTTATACTTGTAGTAGTCATCGTCATGAAAACAATGTAGTATCTCATAATCCGCCAAGTTATTTCCAAGGTCTTGTCTTTCACTTATACATTTTTTTGTGTCTCTATCTTCTTGTTTATAAATTGTAGAACCTTCAAATTTTTTCCAATTCATGTTATCATCATTAACCTTACCTTTGTCTATAGCATTTACAAGCTCTTGCATAGTATCCTTACCTTTCCAAATATCTTTCTCAGCATATATGACGGTATTAGTACCAATAAGGAGCGCTCCAACAGCAATAATTGTTCCTACAATTAGAATAGGTATCGGTCGTTTCTTGTTCATTATTTAGTTTCAAAATATCTTGTAAATAAGTTAATCCTTTATAATATTTTTATATAATCCTATAATATAACATAAATAACTGAATTAAGAGATCTTAATTATCTATTTTTTCTAGCTTTTTGTTATTTTCTTGAAAGATTATCTAAAATTTATCCAGCATTGGGCTAGAATACTTTTATTTATTAACATAATTTTATGCTAATCAAGTAGTAAAGGGTATATTATTAAGATTTTCTATTAAATATTGCTCAATAAAGTTATACATCAAATAAAAATACTAAACAAATTAAAGGTGGAATTATTTTAGACTTAAATTGCCTTAAAATTATTTGATATGTATAATTTTATAAAGCTTGATCGGCAATTCAAGCTTCGATTGTACCAACTATCTCAATAATCTTACATGCTCAACTATTTCTAGTATATTAGAATATTCTGAATTAATGCGGGTGATGATATTTAGACTCTACCTTAGTCATACATACAATGAATAACAATAGCTTGCTGTGGTTCTGGTTGTAATTAGTGTAGCTATGCATCATGTAAATAATGTAATTAACTATTAGATACTTATCTTAACGTTTAACGTTCTAATTCTAATATATTCATAAGCATCTGTTGAATTTTCAAAGACATATTGTAATTTTTGAAATTGCTCTCGAAATTTAGATACATCTTTACCTACTCTTGCAGTATCTGTCTTATCTATTACTATTTGTTTGATAAATGATGCTATCTCTTTCATCTCACTTTCTTTCATTCCCAGTCTAGTTACTTCAGGAACTCCTATCCTTACTCCACTTGGATGCATATAATGTTTACCAGATTTGATATCGCCTGGCAACAGTTGTCTGTTAAGTATAATATTTGCTTTTTCTAACTCTTTTTCAATAGTTCCACCATCTCCGAATTTGGAAACATCTACGGCTAGTTGATGTGATTCGGTATATCCACGTTTTTCTCCCAAAACTGTAAAACCGAAATTTGCAAGTGATTCGGCAAGGGTCTTTGCATTCCTTATGACTTGTTTTGCATACTCTTTTCCAAATTCTAGGGACTCTGCTAAAGCTATTGTTTTGCCTGCTACATGATGAAGATGATGGCTACTCGTAGTTCCGGGAAAAATAGATTTTTTGATATTATCGGCATATTTTTCGAATGCGACAATAATTCCTCCTTGTGGACCCCAGAGAGTTTTGTGAGAGCTCATTGTCATAGAATCCGAGCCTTCTCTAAGCGGATCTTGAAATTCTCCTCCTGCTATTAATCCTGCTACATGTGCTCCATCATAATTAACGTAAATATTATTATCATGCATAAAACTCGCTAATTCTTTAACTGGATGAGGAAAAAGGAACAAACTCCCTCCAAACATTGCTATTGTGGGTTTCTTGTTATTTGAGATCATTTCAGTAATCTTTTTTTTAGTAGCGTCCACATCGATTGTCATATCTTCCTTGGAGAATGGATAATGTTCTATATTGAGGCCATGCACTAGACCTGCTGTACCAGAATGTTCCTTTTTCCCGTGAGAAATATGTCCCCCACTAGGTATTGATGCCGCTAGCATATAGTCTCCTGGATTGGAAAAAGCAGAATATATTGCAAGATTTGCAACAACGCCTGAAGTAGCCCTGCAATCAGCAAATTCAGATTTGAATACTTTTTTTGCTAATTCATTACATATTATTTCTACTTCATCAATGTAAATACATCCAGCGTAGACCCTTTCTCCAGGCCAACCTTCTGCGTATCTATTTCCAAAATCCGAAACTATAGCCTCTCTTACAGCAGGACTCTGGATATTTTCGCTGGCAATCAATGGAATAGATGATTTAAACCATTTATGATGCTTTTCAATAAGATCAAATACCTTATAATATAATTCTTTAGCGTTCATTATGGTAAATATGAAGACTTTAAGATCCTAATTTAAAATATTGCTTGTTTGTATGCAATAAAATATTCTTTCAGATGTATTGGGTAAATGGTTATGATATTTCATTATCATTTCATTTCACAACTTTTAATTTACTCTAAATTGGATTTATGTTGATGGACAAAAATGATCTAAAATGTGTCTTGTGTGGTAACAAGTTAACTTTTAAGTATAAATCAATGAATGATTGGAATATTCAAGGATATATGTGTGGAAATTGTTATGATAAGAAATTAACGGAGTTTTATATTTCTCCTGATCGCAAGGATATCGTAAAGAGATAATATTATCTAAATTATAGTAGGATATAATTTGTAGATAATGAGTAAAACAGTTTAAAATTCGGTTCGGTTTAATTAAAAAATAGAATAGAGCAGAGTAGAAGATTTAACGATATGATTTCTGTTTCCTACGTCTTGCCCCAGATCCACCAAATTTCTTTGATTCTGTTTGTCTCGGGTCTCCTGACAATAGGTGTCTATCAAATTCTGTAACTCTTTTGCGAATTTCTGTACGTACACTTCTTGCAAAAGGATGATCTTTCGGATCTCTTCCACCCTTCCCTGCACCTGTTAATGCTCTGCAAATTGCAACAGTACTTGCGAATGCTTGTCCCATAAAACCACCTCCGTGCACTTTAACGCTGATATCTACTTTATCTCTATAATCGCCTATCAATTTAAGGGGAACAAGTACTAATTCTCTTGCTACTTCAGAATTCAATA
>VBPX01000094.1 GCA_005877075.1 Nitrososphaerota archaeon
TTCATTACCTATTCGTCCTTTTTCTTGTTATCTCTTGATTTATAATCAGATTCACTTTCATCGGCCTCTCTATCTGTTTCAGCAATAGCTGCCCTAACTTCTTTCTGAACTAAATCCTTTTCCTCATTCAGTTGTTCCAAAACTGATTTGAAAGAATCTTCTTTACCTACAGTTTCAGACAAAGGTAGTCCAGAATCCACCGATTGCTTAAATCTAGCCTGAGCAACCAACTCTGGTGCTCCAATTTCGTGCTGAAAGGCATTAACAACAGGGTCTTTTACAGCCTTCAGATATTCCTGAATGAATATATCATCTTCCTTTGAAACTTTCAAAATAATTCTACCTATGGGTATCCAGTCTCCAAGATTAATGCTCGAAAGAGTCTTAATCCAAAGTTCCAAGTTTAGAAGTCGGGTCTTTCTTGGGTCGGTAATATCCATCTCTCTTCTCTTGGTAATGAGTATATAATTGATAACTGGAGGTGGAATTTCGGCCCCAATCAACTCTACACCTATCCCAACAAAATGAATCTGGTTATAACGCATAACGGTCTTTAAAAGATTGCCAAGTGACCATTGAGTAGTTCTAGACCCTACACCAAAACTCTTAGTCATTTCATCCTGTAAAAGAACAGTATTGGGAGGAGCACGAGAAATCATGGTAGCTGTATCTGTATGAAATCCCGTAACGTGCTTCTTTATATCAAATTTAACACCAGCTATTTCTGCCATTTTTTTAGCTATAATAAGCCCTGCAAGTGATTTTCCACTTCCTGAAGGCCCAATAATGACTATAACAAGATTCTCCCAACTTTTCATCTTATTTTCAACTTCTCCCCAAAATAGCTTTGTTATATCTCGTTTGCTATGCATTTCCCAGACACGCTCTGGAATGTCAAATCTATGGAATCTAATGTATTCTACAAGTTCCTGTAAAGGACGTTTCCATTTAAGAGGCTTTTTAATTGGTTCTGACATAAATCCATTTACACGCCCTCATTTCTTGTTTCTTCGCCCGTAGGAGATGGAAGAGAAGTTAAGCTCTCAAATTCTTCTCTTGTGCGCTCATCTTCCAGCCGTTGCTGTTCTATCCTCTGGATATTTCTATTGACAACTTCTTGTAGTGATTGACGTAACTGCTCTGACCTCAAAGCTGCCCTAAGACCATTACCCGAAGAAGGAGTTCCTTGAGACATTTGAGCTATTCTTTCCTGAACGACCTTTTCAGCTTCCTCTAAAGTAACGACATTACTTAAATCTGTGTTTATATTAATCCATCTGATAACCCGAGCATATTTTGAACCGTTTTCTTCAATACTCATTTCTTGGCCGCACCACTATCCTTCGTACCTGGCGGTGTAATGGCTCCTGCTTCTTTCATTGCTTTTTCCAGCTTAGAAACTATATTGGGATTAGGCTTGAATGCAACATTCAACTTCATAGGACTACCCAACAGATTCAGGCAACTTTTATTGGGGCAAATATATTGAATGTAGATGCTGTCATTTTCTGGAATCTCTAAAATGCTTAATTCATCCTCACGCCACTTGCGTCTGCACTTATAGCAAACTATGTATTTCAATATCTTAGACTGCTCTGGTTCCAGCACAGGTGCAGGCGTGTATGGAGCTTCAACTTGTGGGATAAACCCAGGTGGAACTATTCCAAGTTTCTGTAAAGTTTCAAGAGGAATCTGAGGTTGAGATGGAGTTCCCTTAACTTTCTTTTCCTTTGTCTTTCCAGACCTTGCGGCCATAACTCCCGCAAAACCCGTAAATGCTCCATCTATAATGGGAATAATTACATTAATTGGATTAGTAATAAGAGATGGATTAGAGAGCAAAATCCAAGGCTTCATTTGATAAAGTACCAGAAGACCTATACCACAAATCGTTGCTGACACTATTCTAGCTGTTTTCCCCATACTCTCTCACTACACAAAGTCCTCAACGACGCTTGGCTCTCTGGACTTCCGCTTTGGAGCTTCATCACCTGAAAGATTATCCATACCTGGAATCTGATTGATACTAGTGCTAAAGTTACCAAGATTGAATCCTTTAATTAGGTCAGCATGGGCATGATGAGCCTGTGGACTCATACTCATTACTCGTGTAGCTAATTCGTCTATCAACTGAGCGTGTTGAACCAATGCTTTTAGTTCCCATTCGGTTAGTTTGGCAAAATCTAGTTTAATTTTAAATTCTTTAGTATCGGGGTCTTGATACATAGTTTTTGCCTTTGTTATCATAATCATGTACTTATTCAGAAGCAAATGCCATCCCAAACTAGCGTGTTGAATTCCTGCATTAATCAGGGCTATGTTTCTATGGGGATTGGTATAAAGGTCATTAGCAAGAGTAATAAACTCATTTGCGGGACTAACCCTACTAGAATCTTCTGTCATTAGTGGGCCACCGTCGTTGTTATAGACTCTGAAGTTGTAGTAGTGGAGACAGAAGTTGTCATTTGATTCCCTCCTTGGAAGATTGCTATAACTATCAGGCTATTTGAAATTTTAATTTGAATTTGTGCAGTTGTAAGAGTAGATTGGCAATTTAGAGCCGTTGCGCTAGTGGCAATACACCATTCTACGAATGTTGAGCCTCCTCGTGGCGTAGCTGTCAAATTAACTGTAGTCGGAGTCTCATAAGTATAGGTTCCTGATATTGGAGTTGTATCTCCAATTCCTCTAGTCATCACAGTAAGTGTAAATCCACCAATGGGGCTTACTCCATTATTCGCAGGAGAAGTTGCTATATATTGTGAATAAGCTAAGAATATGACCATTATAGCAAATACCGCAATTATACCATATTTAACGACTTGTTTGATATTATCGTTCTTTCTCTGTGTAGGAGTATTAACTTCGGGTTCGCTTGTCTCAAAGGAATAGGGTATCTTCTCCATACTTATAATCCTATCTTGCTCTCCAATATGGTCTTTCAAAGCATTGATTTCTTGCTCAAAGGGCTTAGACATGGTAATAACCGCCTGTTTGGATATTTGCTCTAAAAGTGATTGTGCCTCCTTAGCGTCTTTGGCTATCTGAGGAATACCATAGAGTTTTGCCTTCATTAAAGCTGGAGTTATATCGGAATCATAAACCAAAACTATTGGTATGTTCTCAAACTCGATAGTCTTATTACCCGCAGGTTCTTTTCCTGAGAATCGAAGCCTAAGTTTCTCCATAAAAGTTAATTCTCTCTTCTTTGTCTGCTTTATATGAGTAAGCTCCAATCCAGTCATTTCTGCTACTTTTGTTCGAGCAATCCAATTTCGAATAAGAACTTCTACCTGTTTAGGTGAAGAAATTGCTCTAGGACTATCAGGTGCAATCAAAATCATATCTCCCTTGGTTGCATACTCATAATGAACAATAAATATCTGAAAATTCTTGAATAACTCATTGACAAAAGTAGGTATGGTCTTATTTATAGTCTTAAGAAATTCCTCATTAACTACAGTTTCAATCTGATTTATTGAGAATGTGACAAAGTAGCTGATA
>VBPX01000095.1:0-4212 GCA_005877075.1 Nitrososphaerota archaeon
ATACCTATGCATGGACATTTCCTGCAAATTCTAATCCTACGTCAGCAGTAGGTAATCCGACGGGGACCATATTTTCTATTGCTGGTAGTGCTACCGTATCACTAACTGTAACAGATAGTGTTAGTAATCAAGTAACTACATCACAAATCTTTACTGTATCACCTTCATCACCACCAGGCTTTTCATTTTCATCAAATCCAACATCTACTTCGTTTACAGCTGGCGGTTCTGGAGTTACAATAGTATTAACAATAGTTGGGCAAAATGGTATTTCAGGTACTGGAACAATTAGTGTAACTATTGCTTCTCAAATTAGTTCTAGTGGAGTTTGTAGTCCAACAACTGTAACTATTATAAGTGGTTCAACCACAACTGTATCTTGTACAATAAAATCTAATCTAAGTGGAACTTTCAGTGTCATATTTACAACTACAAGTGCTCAATCAATACCTACTACAAAAACTACAACTGTGGTTTTAACATCAAATCCAAATTTTGCAACACCAATAAAAGTTACTCCTGTTGTAAAGTTTACGGATGGTGCGGCTGGAACCTTAACATATATAGCCAGTTGTCCACAAGGTGTTTGTCCTATACAATATTTCAATCAAATTAAGATATTCCAAGTAAATACTACAATATTCTTAGATGTAAGAAATCTAGAGCACCAACAACCTACATTATCAATACCAACTAAAGGTGGCAATGCAACTGGATTTCAATGGACGATAACTGCTAGCGGTGGTCCATTTCTATACATCGAAATACTTACAAATTCACAACCGCTTCAAGTAGTAGCTCCCGGTGTTAATTTAAATCAATGGGATAACAACACTAAAATATTAACTCTAAACTACATAACAGCTCAAACTACAACGCTAATGGTATCTTGGGATCCACCTTTACCACTACCAATTCTTTCACAAGCTGTAAATATTGTTATAGTATTTCTACCAATATTTGGTTTGCTAACCGCTATAGCTTTTGTTACATATATGTTCTATTCGTGGAAAACAAGTGGTGGTCAAAGCTATTTCATATTACCAGAAGGTATAACCATTCTACCAGAAAACGGTGGATTTCCAACAACTCTAATGGCAATAATTTCAGCTGTGATACTTGTAGTTGTCGTAATAGTCTTGCTAAGTGTAATTAAATGAAAGTAGATATGATCGTTCGTGATTTGGAATATGGTATAGGAACGCACACTCAAAATCTTGTAAATAGTTTAATCAAGCTTGGTGTAGAAGTAGATATTATACAGGGTCATGGCAATTTACGGACAAGCTTGAAAGTACCAAGTAGAGGAGCAGATATAGTTCACATTCAAGGTTCACCATTCAATATTATTGGTTCAGATCTTCCAACAGTTGTAACTGTTCATACATTACTAAAGACTGAAATGAAATATTCTGGAAAATATAATCTTAAGAATAGGATTGGTTTGTTTGCAGAAAAGCGAACGCTTAATAATGCTGATAGGATAATTGTTGTAAATCCATGTCTAATTTATGAAATAAACAATTATGGTTATAGTTACAAAATAGAAAGAAGTAGTATTCACACTATTCCAAATGGTGTAAACTTTGAAGAATTTGATGGACGTTCATTAGATAGAGATAATTTCTTTATGGCGGCTGGAAGAAAGATTGGACGTAAAGACTTTGCTACATTTAGAGAAGCGTGCAAGCTAGCAAATGCTCCCTATGCAGAGTTTCATAATGTATCTCGTAAGAAACTTATAGAAGGATTTAAGACGGCTAAGGCATTTGTATGTTCAAGTTTATACGAAACAGGACCAATAACCATATTAGAAGCTATGGCGGCAAGATGTCCAATAATATGTACTCGAGAAGTTGCTGATAATATGATTCCTCCAAGACCACCCGGAATACACTATAGAGCAGGTAAAGTAGACGATCTCAAATTTGCTATAGAAAGAATGATGAGCTACGATAATAATTTTCTAAAAGAAATGACTGAAAATGCTTATAAAATGGCAATACCCTATAGTTGGGACAATATAGCTAAGGAGACATTAAAGGTGTACGAAGAGATTGTCTAAAGTCTTAGTAGTAAATCCTCCACGCTTTCATGGTATTCCAGTAATTAGGGAAGATAGATGTGAAAATGCAGATCGTGATTGTGTTCAAACTCCTACTTCATTAGTCTATATTACAGGTATTTTGCGTAGTCTTGGTCATACTGTAAGACTATTAGATGCTAATGGCTATAATATGCCTAAACCTGCTGTTCTGTGGCAAATTCATAAGTTCAAGCCTGATTGGGTGGTATTAAGATCAACAGTTTCTACCTTTGAAGAAGATACTAAGGTAGCTGACTATGCTAAGATGGAAGGTGCTAAAAGCATTCTTCTTAATTGGAATCTTCATGGTGTTTCAGAAGAAGACGTATTAAAGAAGTGTCCTTCGCTTACACGATACTTAGGCTTATACCACTACGAGTACGTTATACCCCAGATAATAGACGGTGAAGAACATCCAAAGCCAAAGTTTACTGAAGATATACCCGATCCTCCATGGGGTGATCTACCTAACTTTGATCCATATTTCATGCGTACAAAATGGCTAAAACCGTGGGTTGTAGTACGTGGAAGTAAAGGCTGTGGATGGAGATGTGCATTTTGTGTAGACCAAAGTCAAAGACTCTATAAGCGTTCTCCAGAGTTAATAGGTGACGAATTAGAATATCTTGTGAATCGTGGAGTCAAGTACATAAGCTTCTTTGATGATACTTGGGAAAGTGATGAAAATTGGTCTATGAATATTATCAAACAAATAGAAGATCGCCAACTCAAGTTCAGATGGTATATTAACAGTCGCTCAGATATGATAGTAAGGCGCGGGCTAGCCTTTTTCAAACGTGCCAGAAAAGCTGGACTGGATGGTAGTAGCTTTGGTATAGAGTTTGGAACTGATGAAATGTTAAAACGTGTTAAGAAAGATACTACTGTAGCAATAAATACGGAAGCTACTCAAATATTACATAAGGCTGGTATCAAGTCGTATGCTAGTCTTATGATGGGTTATTTGGGCGAGACTAAAGAGCAAATGATGGAAACTGCTAATTGGGTAAGACGAGTAAAGCCTACAGCATTTCAAATCAATCCTGTCTATCCAATATTTGGTACTACTCTATGGGCTGAAGCTGAATCTATGGGACTAATTGATAAATCTAAACTTGATTGGAAAGGTCTAGCTTGCGTACCTACGGGACTAATGGATTGGAAGTTTACTGAATATTCGCCACAAGAATTATACAAAATACGACGTCAAATGTATCGTAAAATCTATTTTTCATCATGGGCTTTGTATAATCTACTTAAATGGAGTTGGCGTAACCCAGAACTTACATTAGGCTATGGCATTAGCATGTTAGGACGTATGCGAAATGGATTTACTTTCAGTCATTGATGTAGGATGTGGAACAAGACCACAAGGCAATGTCAATTGCGACTTATTTGTAGAAGGTCTTCATAGAGATGTTACGTCAGATAAAATTGATTACAGAAAAATTCCTAACTTTGTTATTTGCGATGGGAGCTATCTTCCTTTTGCCACTGGCTCTTTTAAGATTGCAAAGTCTAATCATACAATCGAACACACGGAAACGCCATATTTATTTCTCCAAGAACTTAGAAGAGTCTCAAAGAGAATAGAAATGAATGTTCCATTTGGTTGCTGGTATGATTGGTTATGGTTTAGGGTACATGGACATAAATGGTCTTTAATGCCATGGTGGTATAGGAATGCGCTTCCTGTTGGAGCTAAAGTAACAATAAGACTAATGTGGAAACGTACACTAATTCGTGGTAAGAAAATTCCACTATTTGTCTATCCATATTTGGAGATTCACGTTGAAACTTAATTCTATTATCATTATATCTATAGTGATACTATCAGTAACTCTTCTACGAATATTATATTCCTATGTTACTGGATTTATCTTTCCTGACGAAGCTCTGTATTATGTTTCAACATTCTACTTTTTCAAAACTGGTCATTTTGTATATTACTATGGTGATAGGCAATTATTTCAATTGTTTGTATTAGCCTTTTCAATACCACTTAGAATAGACACAATACAAAAATTTCTAATAGTGGGTCCAATATTGGCTACACTATTCTCAATAAGTGGACTTATTGTTTTTGATAGAATTTTAAAAAGATTTCATTTAGAAAGAAGATATAC
>VBPX01000095.1:4232-6085 GCA_005877075.1 Nitrososphaerota archaeon
ATATACTGTACTAATGTTCGGATTATCTCCTGTATTTGTAATATTGTCAGTATTTGTATTAACAGAATCTATAGCCCTATTCTTTGTAATGTTAGGTATTTATTTTGCACTTTCTCGTAATTCTCTATCCAAAGTTATATTGTCATCAGTAGCATTTACTATTGCCTCGTTTATGAGGGAACCATATGCAATATTCTTACTAGGAAATTTTATATATATGCTATTCAAAACTGAAAATAGAAGAGCGTTAGTTGCTTCCTTTTTTGGATTAGCTGGTGCTATTGTACCAGTACTTTCGATACTTAGTTCTATACCATTAGCTACAGCATATTACTACTATCGGCAGATAATAAGAATTTCTGGAATACCAATTTCTGAAGTAGTTCAATATCCATTATTTCATGTAGTGGGATTTTGGACTCAAATATGGAATTTTATAATTGATGCACCATTAGGATTACTTCTAGGATTTGGTATTTCCACAATATTAGTGGCATATTCATTTGTAAAATATCGTGTAGACGGATTCTTACGAATACAAGTAGTGTGTTCAGTATTATCCTACATTGCTATTGTAGTTGGTCAAGCAAGATTTGCATATTATGGTTCTCTTGCCGCTCTAAGTGGAATTGTAAGATATAGTCATATTGCACTACCAATGCTTCTAACATTAGGTGTGTTTTATAGTTATTACAAAGGTTCAAAACAAAAGATTGTAGGTATTATGTGTCTATTTTTAGTAGTCACTTCAGTATCAGGACTATTTATATCTGCTGGAATAAGTCTCAATAATGCTTCATTGGGCTATCGTGCTCCATGGTTAAAAGCTGATCAATATATGCAGAATATACATTCTCATTCGTTAATAATGGGAGAACCAACAATTAGATTAAGCTTATTTGTTACTCAGTCAGATGTAGATATAGCAATACCACCCGCTACTTATAATCGATTCGTAAACATAACAAAAAGCTATGATCACATATTTCTATACGACGAAAAGCACATAAATCACATTCCTGCTATAGAAAATAATTTTCCATGGTATTTACAGCTTGAACAAAATCAAACTCAATATAAGGTTCATACTATTTGGAATGATTCCGAAAGCGATTTCTACGAGGTGATACTATGAGAGGTATGTTATTCAAGGCGCCATATCTTATATTCCGACGGATATTAGGTGGTACCATGTTGGATAGAATGCATATAGATACCGCTAATGCTTTTTATCAACAAATACTGAAATGGTTACACATACCAGGTGCAGAATACATATATGCATTATTGGAATACAATCTTACTATTCTACTCGAAAGAAAAGTTGTAGAATATATACAAACTGTCTATGGTGAAAGATTCATTGATATAGGAGCATATGCTGGTTATTATAGCAAAAAGCTTGGCAATGGTTTCGGAATTGTCTATGCATTTGAACCTGATCCTCAGAATTATCAGTTATTGCTTAGACGGATAGGAATTCTTAAAGGTCACATTATTCCAATTAACAAAGCTGTATATTCATATTCTGGTATTCGTAAGTTCTATTATAAGAATGTAAGTCCACTTAGATCGCTAGTAGTCCATCATGAAAGCGATTCTATAAGTGTAGAAACCATATCATTACACGATTTTGTAAGAGAACGTATAGACCTTATAAAAGTCGATGCAGAATTTGCAGAATATCCTATATTAGTTGGTGCGTCAGATGTTATGCATCGTATAAAGCGTTGGGTAATAGAGATTCACGATCCTAATGTTAGTAAGAATATTGAATACCAATTAACTTCTCATGGCTATAAAATACGTTGGTTAGATGAATTACACATACTTGGTGAACAGAAATGATTGTA
>VBPX01000096.1 GCA_005877075.1 Nitrososphaerota archaeon
AGAAATAATGGGCAGTACCTGTTTCATATGTCGAGAAATGCCTACAAAGATGGCAAGTTATGATATGGATGGTATTTCATTGATTGAAAGATATTGTGACAAATGCTTTAAAATTAAAAGCGAATAAAAAATTTTAAAATACGATAAATTAAAGGCTTAGTTTCTCATTTTATTTAACGAGAATAATAAGATGGAGGCTAAATACGATTTGTGCGTTTGTGGTCATATTAGAGATCATCATCATCAGTATTATTTGACTGGAGGAGAAACTGCACATTCTTGTAAGAGGTATGTCCTGTCCAGAGTTTAGAAAAGTGTAGTCACTCTGTAATGCAGGGAACATTTAATTTTTGTAAATACCAATTGTTTTTGTGACTCGTAGGTGTGTAACTGTTTATGTACTTCTGTACGCAAATCATCTAAATTGATAGGCTTCTGAAGGAATCCATCGACAAATTTGTCCTTAATCCCTTCCAACATAATACAGAATTGATGATAGCCGTTAATAACGGCTTAAATCTGTGAATGGATTCACATTGTAAACAATTTGCATCCCTTTCCACTCACACCAAAAACAATATGGGCCAATAATTCATTTTACATGCATGCTGATTGATAGAATAGAAATTCATCCTTCACTCAACACTAAAAAAGTATGTCGAGCATGTTAATTCAATGTTAGACGAAAGTCAAGAACTATTCCAATCTATCCGTAGGCGAGATAATAAATGTACATAGAGATGCTAGAAAAAGGTAACAATCAGGTTGAGATTATGTATCTGTCGACAAGTAGTGGGAAAATTCGTTTTCGATACGATGGTAGGGAAGGAAATTGGTACGATTTCAAAGGTGACGCTAGATTTAAGACGGATTATTTCTTAGAAAAGGGTTGGAAACGGAAGAAATCACAAACAATAATAAACGAATAAAATTATTAATAACTTGCTTTATTGTATTTATAGAATTGACTATATGCAATAATCATCATAGAAATTCTAATTATGTTCCGCTACAATATTCAATCGTATCCCTCCCGGCCCGAACCAAAGTTGTCCCCCTTATTAGGCCCACTTTATATAGCACTATATAGAAAATGCAATGTTGGCTCAGCTCTGAAGTGCAACGACCTTTGTAAAATGATTAGCTTTGGTCATCTATTTACAATGATTAATTAGTTCAAATATCATAAGAAATTATATGAACGAGAATCTAGTTACACGTGATTCAATACAAGACTTGCTGAAAAGCATCCCAGAGAAGAATCGTGATGTAATAAGAAAGTTAGTTGAAGATCTATTCATTTCTGAGGCATTTATGGAGCCTATAAAAGAATATGAAAATGCAACTAAAAATTATAACCGGAATTTTTTTGATGTGACGGTTAGAAGGAGAGAGGAAGAACTTGTCTATCCAGATTTACATGAAAACTCAATAAGCGTACCATTGTTGAAGGTGCTGCAATGGATCAAGAGAGACCTACCTTTGACTGATAGTTATGATGAGTTTAAGAGAAAATGGGATTTAGAAAATAAAAAAAGAATAATAAATTATGATGAATTGAAAAAGGAGAAAGATCCAGATCTAGAAAGGTCATACAGACTTCTACAAGAGCGCAAGACCAAACTAAAGAAAATGTTCAGCCAGGATGAAGTAGATGCAATCCCTGCTCCAACTGAACAATTATGATTGAAGAATTTCTAAAGTAACCTATGCCGAAAAAGAATTGACACATCCAAATAAGATTAAGCAAGTATTGGCATCTTTGAACAAAACCCGTTCCTCTATAGTCAGTACAGTTTTTGTGATTGGTTCAAACGACGCCAAGGTTAATGGAAAACTAATTGTCAACATTCCATACACACCTCAGCGCATTCTCCAATCTTGAGCATTTCGTATTCATGGATGGATTACATACACTAATGCATTTCATCTACCTCACCTGTTTTTGATATTTATTTAGGAATGTCATGACGAAAGCGGGTTGCAAAATTAGAGTGCTAGCGTTATCAGTTCCACCGAACCCGATATAAAATTTACATCTCTTCAACATATTTCTGGTAAATATTATAAAGTAATATATTTTATCTAATATGAAACCTGTTACTTATTTTAAAGATACACTTTTCAGAATTCTAATTCTCAGCTGTTATTATTAATTATATACATCGAATATTACAAAATTTTAATAGCAAACTAATACTATTATATATGTGCTAGTGCATAGAAACATTCTAACATCAATCTACCGTTGAGAATAAGTATGTGAGGGTTTGATTTTAATTTTAGACATTAGCCATCATACTTGGTAGAGGCGATTGGGTCACTTTAGATAAGGGTTCGGATTTCGTATACAATGCGGAAGGCAAGAATTTTCAGATAACCTTACTGCCTAACGGAAAAGAAAAGGGTAAGACTAGCGGACTGTTACTTCCAGGTCCTGGTTATGGCTGTTCTATGTGGTGTAGAGACTCAAAGCCTGGTGAAACAACTACTAATCCCGAAGCTGTAGGTGAGTTTAATTGTTACTTCAAAACTATACTTAAAGAATACGGAGGTGTGCAAGTCCTTTGGACTATGCTTCATCCAGAGCATTGAACTAGATTTGCTCAAAAATAGGAGTAATCTAGGAACCTAATTTAATTGAGCCCTTTAGAATCTTTTCATTGAATGGTCCTTCTGAACCATCAGGCATATTTCCTTGGATACCATCACCGTTTACGTCAGTAGTAAGTATAAGTGTACCATTCTCTCTACTACCATCTTTTAAGCCAGTCTGTGACGCTACTGCGTTGAACGTACCTGCCCCAGCTCCAAAACCTGTCACTGTTGTTGGTCCGCTTATAATTACAGAAGTTCCATTAGCAGATATTGTAAGATTCGTCACTGTACCCTTTACATACATAGTGTTACCATCTGGCATAACTGCAAAGCATTCAAAATTTCCAGATACAGCTCCATCTTGTTTTATTGCTTTAAAGCTAAAGAGTGTGGGAATACCACCAGGCAGCACTGATTGGCCCCAACCTGAGGCATTTTGTAATTGGTTCTGAGCATAGATATTTGGAATTTCTAAAGACGCAGTTGCTAGTATGAGCATAATGGTTAATGCTACTGTCATCGAAATCACTACTATCAAGAATGGCATGGATCTGATCATCAACCCTCATTCTGGTAAAGACTTATCTCTAATAAACTTATTTGCAATATCTTAATTTGAATTATCACAAATTGTAAATGCATTATGATTTATTAAGTTACGACTCGTTCATCTTTAATAGAGGTAAAAATATGATACATCATCTTCATCAGCATAGTCAAAGTGATGCAGTGTCTAATTAGCTAATAGCTAATACTTTTCAGTAGGTTTTATTCATGAACATATTTCACAATGAAAATATCATAAGTCAAATGTAATCTAGAACATAGTCTAGATAAAGATATTAACTTAGTAAAGACCATCCGACACTAACCTGATTAGGTATGATTCAATCATGGGAAACTGAGGCTCATAAAAAGAGGCCGTAGAGCAGATTCAAAATCAAACTTGGAGGGTAAAGATGGGAGAAACTTATGAACCATATATGAATGGATGGATAGGCTTATGCATATCATCAACTACCTTCTCCGCTACTTTATCACCTTGGTCAATACCATTAATAATATCTTGTTTAAAGTGGATACCAGCCAATAATCTTGAAAGCGCTGCTTCAATAGCCTGACCTTTAAAATAATCTCTCTCGTCTGGAAATATCTCACCTAAAACTCTGCTTGCAACCATTGAAATTACTGAGTGACCTGATGTATAACCAGGGAAATTTGGTGTGGGTATTTCTGTTGTGATATTCCCAATTCGTTGGAAAGGTCTTGCAGTCCAATAATTATATTTAGTATACCAACAGGACACAAATCCATCATACATTCCTACATTAAGATATACACTGGAATAGGCGACTTGAAGGATACTCATGTTATATTTTTGGATATGTTGATTGAGTATATTATTCCATACGACCGGAGGAGGCTTATCACCCCAATAATGTATAGCAGCATTATGTTTGGGCGTTCTATTTTTTGAGATATCATAGGTCTCTCTTACATCCTGCAAATCAGCCTCTGAATTACATTGCGTGGGTATTCCTGGTTGAACCTCTGATCCTGATTTGAGTATATATGTCTTCCAAAATCCAGCCATAGGATTAATAGGATTACTTCCATTCCAAATGCATTTTTGGTTTTTCACATGAAGTGTTTTAGTGCTGTTCCATAACATCTTCGAATTATCTGTTTTAGCATGATCTATAACTGCCTGAGATACTCTATGTCCTAGCATTTGTCCGCTCTGTATTGATAAATTATTATCATCATAGTTTTGGGCTTGACCGATTTGTATAGATTTTAACTTATCAATTTCATCACTATGATTTGGAAATAAATAATTCAATACTGTAGATGCTGCTTCTGCTATAGAAGAAACATAAAATGATTTATTATCAAACGTTGCACTATATTCTTCTCTATTTGCCGCAGCAGCCAACAAAGAATCGTACATTGCAACATGAACTAAGGCGTATACCCTTGCAAATTCTGGTGGTGACAATTTTTCTTTGATGCCAAGTTCGGTGATCAAATTATTCCAATCTATAATAATATTTGAATGAATTTTTTGACCAATTATAGGTGTATTAGTGTCAAAAGTTGCAATCGTAATCGTACTACTGTTTGCTAGTATTGTTATCAAAAGAAGGAAGCAAATAACACGCGAGCTAACCTTTGCAGAATGATTCCATCTGATGAAAGAAAAACGCATATCTATTTTCTTAACTCCAAATTTATAAAAGCGATTAAGGTATTGTGATGAATTTGAATGCTTTGATCTTATAGTAGATGGTAACACTATGTATGTAAAGGGTACAGTGACGAATCTTACAATATCTGCTAATGGAACTTCTGTAATTATAAGCGGACCAACAACAGTGACAGGTTTTGGAGGTGGCAGGGGTAACTTTAAGGCTATAGTTTCTCCAGAAGGAATGGGAATGAATAATTTGGTTCTTAATACTGATGTTAATGGAAATGGAGTTCAACCAAGTATATCTGATGGATCGGAGGGTCCATTGAAAGAAAAAGTGGTGGAGTTCTCTTCACATTAGGTAAGTCTTAATCAACCTACGTCATCGCTACGGCCATTTAATATCAAGGACAACATCAAAAGGAACTTTAGTTCCCTCCATTTTGTGCTCAGTTAATCCAGCAATACCTGTTATACTCTTATAGTTGCCAGTACCTCCAGCAATTGCTGCATCAACTAGTTTTCCTTCTGCATCCATACTAGGCTCATCACCAACTGCTACGATGGTTCCATTTCCTTTAATATCAAATACCTGAATAGCGGGAGTAACTGAAACTCCTTCAGTAGTATTTGCCCAACCGCCCCATGAAAAGAAGCACCTATACTTACCAATTTCATTTTCCGTTCCTGTTGCATACAATGTGCCTACTATGGATACGAATTCACCTGCATCAGGTTGTTTATTGTTATTCAAATCTTGAATCTTTGCATTCGTTGTGTCTACAACTAGTTTCATGTTGATTGGATCTGCCGTAGCTGTTTGTCGTGATATCGCGCTTAGGAGTCCTAGTGACGTCACCAAGACTATCCCCACAATAACTACAGTGGAGTTTCCGATTAGATTCATCACTTATTTCTGAACTCACAGCTATAAAAGCAAATTGTTATCTAAAGCAATACGATATGTAATTGTATTGGATTGATTGGTCCAACCTTGAATATCGTGACAATACTAGATATTCTATAAATCTTAATCTTTAAATGTTAACATTTTATGAAAGAATCGAATTCTAAGTATCTTCAATCCAATTTCCAAAGAATTAATGAATACTAACCTAAGCTCATTCATCTCATTATCGAATGTAATTGGGTAGAAAATCTTGTAATACTCTTGCTTTTGTTTTTATGCATTATAATTAAACAAAAAAAGAGTCAGGACAAGATGTTTATATCCTGAAAACATCATTACAGTATTGCTCATTAGATTATGGTATAGAAAAGAGTTGTCTACGCTATTTATTATTAGCATAGCTTTTCTAACTCTTACCTCTGTTGTGAACAGTTGTTATTATTTCAATACCACTTCTGCTCAAAAGTCAGATGAGCAGATTAAAAACCTATCTTTACAGAATCTAATAAAAAA
>VBPX01000093.1 GCA_005877075.1 Nitrososphaerota archaeon
CCTTTTCAAAAGTTATTACAAATTATTTATTCCCTGTCCTATTGTAAGGAGTTTAATCTCTTTAGCTAAATTTCTATCTAATATACCGCGACCATCGTATACAGGAATATTTCCAAAAAATGTCTTATCAAGTTTTTTATATTCTTGATGGTCTGTCGACAAAATTATCAAATTGCTTTTTCTTACTGCTTTTTTTAAATCTGATGTTAAAAAAACGTTACTTTGATTGGATAAACTTGGATCACTACTGACAAGTGGATCGTGCACTCTAATTTCTTTAACTCCAAACCTTTGTAACTCTTTTATTATTGAATAAGTAGGAGAATAACGAGTATCTGATACGTCTCCTCTGAAAGCTAGGCCCAATATCGTTATTGTAGAATTAGCAAGATCTGCAAAATCTAGCAGTTTTATGGCTTGTCTTACACAATATGCTGGCATGCCATCATTTATAGCTCTACTTATGTTTGTTACTTCACAAAGGACATTCATTTTATTAGCAACATCCAGTATAAAATGTGGATAGACAGGTATACACGCACCTCCTACTCCAATTCCAGGCTTATGTATATGACAAAATGGCTGAGAATTTGCGGCATCCCTTGCTTGCCAGAAATCAATTCCTGCAGCTTCACAAAATTTTGCCATTTCGTTAGCTAGGGCTATATTCACATCTCTATATACGCCCTCAAACAATTTTTCCGCTTCAGCTGTTCTGATACTATCCAATAGTAACGCGCCTTTCTTAAAAATAAATGAATAAATGGTAAATGCAGTTTGTGGGCTGTTTGGTCCTACAGTTGATAGTATGGCTGGATAGTTATCCTCTATATCATTAATAGCACGACCTTCATAAATCCTTTCAGGATTATATATCATACAAAAATCATCTTTTACACTCAGGCCACTTTCTTTTTCAATGATAGGAATTACAATATCTTCAGTAGTTCCTGGAGGAACACTTGGATTGAGAGATACTACATCATTCTTTTTCAGTCCCTTTCCTATCACCGTGGCAACTTCAGACACTGCAGTAAGATCTGCGGAAAGTACTTGGTCCTGTGACAATACAGGAACACAGATCATCTTAAAATAAGAGTCCCTTGACGCTTTAATTGGATCATCATATATTTTGAATCGTCCTGACTTGATACCTTCGTCATAGGCTTCATTTACGTTTGGTTCAGGGATTGTGGTCTTTCCATTTTTTGCTTCAGATAAAACTTTCTTGGACTTGTCTACTCCTATCACATAGGCACCTGCTCTGAGCCAGACAGCAGCAAGAGGAGCTCCAACATGACCTAGACCATAAATTGCAATCTTGAGCTCTCCATTTCCTATTTTTTTTACTAGCTCCACATCCTGGCTTAGAAGACTGAAAGAGTTATGCATCATAAGGTTCCTTTACCGTTCCTTAATATGTACATATTGAATTTGAAATCATAAAAAAAAGTTCTCAACGTTCTTGAAACAAATACAGTTTTGCTATATGGAAATTAAACATGTCAAAAATCAAATTGAGGCTCATAGAACAATGCTAGACCTTATGACTCTAATTTTTTGATCGCTTTTGCAATTCTTTCAACTACTTGAAAGAATTCAGGATCGAACTCTAGTTTATCTTCTCTTTTCCATTTAGTGTACACTCTAACCCTATCTTTTTGCGGGTCAATGCTAATCTCACCTTCCTCAATCATGAACGGCTTTAACATTTCAGTAAGCTCTTTATCTGATGCCAAAGTTTCAGCCAACCTCCCTCCAATCCATTCTATGTCAACTACCCTTTTATTACCAAAATGACCATGAGTTTTTGTTCTACACTTTACCATATACGATGAAGGATCAGATATCTTGACTGGTTCAATTAAATAATGTATCTGAAAATAAGGTAATGCACCATAAGGAAGAGGATTTGGATCTTGTTTTGCCATTGATTGATCTACGAGTTTTTGGATTCAATCATATATCAATGTAGTGCAGGTCAATCCCATTATCTTGAAGACTAATTTAGTCTGGAAAAATAGTAAGATTCAGATTGATGAGTCCAAAATTCTGTAGTTATTATCTACAAAATTTCACTTTACCTTAGTTGAATTAATATTCCCCCGTAAGTCAATTTGCCCTCTGATCTCACCATTCTCATGGTAGGGTGTATCAATATTTACATAAGTATTTCCATTTCTCATTGCAGAAATTAATTCGGATAATATTTTGCCTTTTAGCGGTCCCTTTAGATCCGAGCTCGTGATATTTCCTCTTATTGATGTTCCCAGTTTTATGCCATTCTTTTTGCTGTCTTTCAAAAGATCAACTACCGCTTCGCCATTTTCCCCCTTTTTTCCCATGTGAATGTCAGCACTCGTTACATCAGATGATCCTGCTACCTTTATCTTGTACTTTATCACAGTATCATGAGTAGTAGTTCTAAATGAGGCATTACCATTTACACTTGTATCTGTCGGAGGGGATAGTTGGTCACCTGACATTGTAGCAGCAAATTTTATTCCCAGCACTTGCGTTGTTATTATTGTTGTGCCCGAGATAACGACTAGAGTAATGATCGCTAATACAAGCCTAGTATCTGTGACATTCTTTAAAATCATTAATTTGTTAGATTGTTAGTATCTTCTCGTCCTAAAAGCCTTATGCTCAATGACAAATGCAAATTAAGCCAGTATTTGAAGCAGCCTAAAAATAATACGATTTAGTAAATTGCTGCCATTTTGTCTAAATAATTCTTTATTATTTAAGCTCGATAATTGCATCAAGAAAATTAGAAACCTCTGAAACTTTTACCCTTTCTTGCAACATTGTATCTCTATATCTTATTGTAACCGTATCATCTTTCATAGTTTGATTGTCAATAGTGAGGGCAAGTGGTGCCCCTATTTCTTCGAGTCTTCTATATCTCCTACCAATAGATCCTGATTCATCATAAAATGTAGAATAATCTAACTTTAATTTTGAATATATATCCTGTGCTTTTTCACGTAGACCATCTTTTGTTACAAGGGGAAGAACTCCAATAAGTATAGGAGCTATTGGAGTCACAAGTCTTAATACTACACGCTTTGCTTCAATGTCTGCATAATAAGAATGTTCCAATATTGAGTAAATACTTCTGTCTATTCCCATCGATAACTCAAACAGATGTGGTAGAACCTTAGTATTATCTGATGGGTCGATGACATAAAGATTTTGTTTGCTTATGGCACTGTGTTTTTTTAGATCATAATCTGATCTATAATTGCATGCAACTAATTCCAACCATCCAATGCTAGTTTCAACTTCAAAATCAAAGGCTGTCGATGCGTAGAATGCTTTTTCTTCATCTGATAATTGTCTAAATCTAGTACGTTCCATAATTATCCCTGTCTTGCTGTAAAACAGAGTTAAGAGAGAAAGATAGTAAGCTACGAGTTTGTTTGGCAAATATCCTTCTTTTACAGCTTCTTCTGCAGAGATAGTATGGTATGTATCTTTTATGAATAATCTGAGTGACGTGGTCTTAACTTTTTCAAATTTTGATAAATCATTTAATTTACTGGGATTACAAAAAACCTCAATTTCTGCTTGATAGAATTCCCTCAATCTCAGTAAACTCTGCCGTGGTGAGATCTCATTTCTAAAACTTTTACCAACCTGCGCGACAGCTAACGGAAGTCTTCCTCTCATAGTTTTAAAAATTCTGGGAAAATCAACAAAAATACTCTGACACGTCTCAGGTCTCAAGTATGCCTCTTCTTTTGAGGGGCCTATGTCCACCTTAAACATCATATTGAATCTATTTGATTCAAAAAAAGTGCCTTGACAACTTGGACATCGCAAATCATTTTCATGTATTATTTTGTCAATTTCATTCCCCGATAACAATTCTGGAATCTCCTTGCCGGTTTTTTCAGTGATATATTTGTCTGCCCTCAAAGTAGTCCCACAATT
>VBPX01000097.1 GCA_005877075.1 Nitrososphaerota archaeon
TTTGAATTAGAAAGTTTATCTGATGATAGTAACTATTTTTTAAGATAGCATTGGAGAATTTGGCTGCTTAATGATTCAAGTTATGCTGACCTCATCTTATAATCTTTATCTTACTGCAAGAACAATGTGCCACCACTGTTCCCTTCTTTGATATTGCCCATCTTAGGAGTGGAATTATGGCCTCTCTCAATTTGGAGCCTTCTTTGGTCAAGGTGTAATCAACTCTGGGAGGAATTTCATTAAAAGTCTCTCTATTGATTAATTTTTCATTTTGTAAACCTTTTAAAGTGTCAGCCAGCGTCTTTGGACTTATGTCATGTAATTCTTTTTGCAATTCGTTATAGCGTATTCTGCCGTGGTTTCCAATCTCATTTATTATTAATAAAGCCCATTTTTTGCTTATAATGTCTATGACGCCTTCTAGAGGACAGAGACAAATCAACTGGCTGCTCATACCAATATTATTGTCAGACATAGTTACTATCATGCTATAAACTTTATAGTTTAAATGCTATTCTATTCATAGTATTGCCAATTCATGTATACAAAAATAACCGCTGTTGTAACGCTTGCAGTGATGCTCATTGTAACCATATCTAGTGGTATTGGCAATCCATCGATATCAGCGCAAACTTCAAAACCAAATGAAGGATTGGACGTTGGAAATACGGCACCTGATTTCAAACTAACAGACCCTCTCAAAGGAACCATTATAAAATCAAACTTCACTGGAAAGCCATTATTCATATTCTTTACAGCCACTTACTGCACCCCATGTCAGATAGGTGCTCAAAATCTTGCTAGATATGATGATGAGCATGGAGGAAATGCATTTAATGTCTTAATAGTGTTTATTGACGACAAAGAAACAGATAATCAATTCATAGATTGGAAAAAGCAATTTGGTAGAGATGACTGGTATGTAGCCAAAGGAATTGATATGGCAAACAACTATCATGTTCAATTTCTGGACACTAAATATGTATTTGATAAAGATGGCATAATAAAATGGATTGATGTTAAACCTCTTGAGTATCCTAGTATTGACCCAGTGCTTTCGCCACTATTGTGATTTACAGGAATGAATGAAATACTACTCGTTAGAGTCATAAAAGAAAAACCTCTATTAGTAGTAGCATTAGCGGCAGTCATGTTTTTCGTTACTCCGGTTATACAAAGTTTTAACACTTCATTAGCATTTGAAATATGGTTTCGAGACCTGTATCAAAAACCATTGAACTCATCATTGTATATTATCTTTTCAATTTTGTTTGGAATGTTCATGACTCTTTATCTGTATTCTAGGAATATCTGTATAGACTGCAAAACAAGTAAAGCTACAAAATCCGGGATTTCAGGAACAATTCTTGGTTTCATGATAGGTGTGTGTCCAGCATGCTTTTCATTTATTGGATTTCTAGTTCCTCTTAGTGCAAGCCTTTTCTTGACATCCTTTGCACCAATATTTATGACAGCATCAATAGCAATAATCTTATATTCTATTTATAGAGTCGGTGGATTTAAACCAATATCAGTTAATAGAGAGATTGAACCATAAATACAAAATTAGTGCTACTAGAATGGGACTAAAAATTGTGTCAAAAATGATTCACAGCCGACCAGTCCTACATCAATAACGACATAGATTCATTTACTAGCGAAGCAGATAGAATTGACTGGTTTTGCTTTATTTTCATTACAGTGTCATGTCAAGCAAATGATTATTTTTAAATGATAAGAGCTATAGCATAATTTCTAATGGATGAAGAAAAAGGCGTAGAACAAACTATAGAGGATAGTAACAGCAGATTCTATAAAGCATTTGAAAGCCTATCAATTGAAAAAATGGATGCGGCTTGGAAACATAGTGATGATACTATCTGCATACATCCTGGTTGGGAGATGTTTACCAGTTGGACAGCAATAAGGGAAAGTTGGGTGAGGATATTTGAAAATACCAAGATGATAAAATTCTTTATTTCAAATATAAAAATAAAGGCATTTGAAAATATAGCCATAGTTGTTTGTTTAGAAAATATTGATTCTGTTATAGAGGATGAAAATGAAAATAGTATCAGAATGGGTGTCATTGCTACAAATATCTTCGAAAAGCAGAATGTCAACAACAACAAATCCAATAAAAAATGGTTATTGATACATCACCATGGTTCTGTAGTAGCAAATTACTTGGCTCCTAACGTTGCTGTTTGAAATTTAATACAAAACTAGAATCATAATATTACTAGAAAATGAGAAAAGTTTAAAGCTTAGATTCTTGTTTCTGGTATACTAGAAATCTACCTTTAGCACTGATATCGTCACGCATCCCTTCCGGTTGAAAGACTAAAAAAGAAGCAATTATCAATTCAGAACTTTAATCTTTCATAGAGATACATTATACTACTATTTTGATTTGGTCCATATTGAAAACTATGGAGTCATATGATTAGTCTGTACATGTACAACATAAAACTATACAGTTAAGATTAAGGAAAAGGTAAAAGGTAATCCTATTATCTTGAGCAGATTAGAATGATGTTTGTCCTCTAATATTTGACAAGATGTTACTATCGAATTTGAATTCCTCTATCATAAACTCAGTAAAGCATATGTTACAAAATTCGGTGTCATCTACTAAACGTTGTTCCATAATCGTGTCGCGTGTCTCGTAAGGATTTTGACATAAGATACAAATACTCATAATAATATAACGTCAACCACCTATCTAAAGGTATGTATTGAAGAAATGTCTAAGGTGATGAAATCCTTGGCCTTATAATATAAACAATATCAAACCATTTGAATTAAAATTGATATTTATTAGAGATAATATTAATAATTGGTATCAAATATACTTTAAATGACTACATATCCACTAGAAATCATAAAATTAATCATTATCTTTGAAGGACTTGATTTAAGATATCCAGAAGGATATATTTTAGATATAATAAAAAAGTAAAAGTGATGAAATGCGAACGACTTCAACATACAGCTAACTACTTTCAGGACCAGTATAGAATTCTGATGTAAAGTTAGCAATCTTACCTTTATCAGTAACTAACTTCCAATACCAATTTCCAAGTTTCCAGTTTAAAGATTAATTCTACAAAAATGACTCTAGTGTTAAATAGGAACTAAAATTCTAGCATTATAAATACCTAAGGCTTGATACTAGTAGGAAGGGAGCTTTACTAAGCTTAAAGTGGTCGATTTACTGTGTACATCTTATGAATTCAAAAATAATTGAGAAGGAGATTTTGAAATGAGTGTCATGCTAGATACTCTGCTCTTAAGAACAAAAGAAATTACAAAATCAAAGCATGGTGAACCAAAGACCTCAACTATATTGCTATTATCAGTAGCAATAATTATGTCAATAATGTTGTTGATGATTGCAGGAATTTCATATACGGAAGCAGGTATGACAGAATATTCTACATGTAGAGATAAAATAATAGGCTACGAACAACGTGGAGTTTACACGAGTCCGGAGGAGTTCAGATTAGCATTATCATTCTGTGGCTCATAGTAGGACTAAAATAATTTATTTTTTACTCTCTTTGGGATATCTTTTAAAAAATCCATTTTTTGATTCCTTGGGAAGTATAACTGAGGAATAAAGTCCTGCCGTCTCATTGACACTTGACTAATGATTACTCAAGGGCCCAAAATTTGTGTCAAAAACAATTCACACTCCCTTGGGCCCAGTAATTACAGGGGCTCAAATACTAGTATGTAAATACAGTCAGATAGTTATGAAAAACTCTAATGCCAACTAAACTTACAACTACATTAAAGAAGATAGATTTAGTACCAAATAGAAAGAATTGCAGTTTTATAAGAGAATTTTACGAATTTATGAAATTGTAGATTCAAATCAGACAAGCAATCAGACAAGCACGCCAATTAAACAAGCCTCACTGATAGCTCTCCATAAGCCGAACGTTACCCAGTCTAATTATTTTGATTTAGTCCCATTTATAAAAATGGAGAATCACCACGTTAGTACACCGGCACAACAGCATCAACCCCAATCAGATTTAGGATTGAGGGTTGTACTTGCACTCATGACGGAAGGGATACAATCAGACATAATAAATGTCGTTATTCTCTTTGTATTTGGTGTCCTACCGCTACAGGACAAGATTGGTGTCCCAATCCTGATTGCTCCAATGGCTTAAAGGGTTGTAAGTTCCAACCTTATGACGAACATCACAAATTGATTAAATGCAAATGTGGAATGTGGTTCAAGACACAGGAGATATTAAATGCTCACGCAGAGAATAATATCATATGTAAAGAA
>VBPX01000098.1 GCA_005877075.1 Nitrososphaerota archaeon
TTCGAAAAAATTTTTGAAAAATGTGTTAAGTGGCATAATAATCAAAAATGAAATAATGAGAATTAGTGCAATTTTTCTTCCCTTCCAACCTGCAAAAATACTCAAGAACACAATTACCGCCACCCATACTATTTCTCTCCCGTACATTGACATAAAGATCATAAAATCATCTATTTGACTAGAATGAGAGTTGTTGATAATAGATGAGATTGTTACGTCTTGCATAACAAGAGACGAATATTGGTAGCCTAGTTTGGGAGAAACCAGAATTCCGATTATTATGAATATCGAGATGCAGATAATTGAAATTAATATATATTTCAACACAACAACATAAGAAGAGATACAATATATTTCATTTTTGGATCATATAAAGTATAATAAACTGCCCTCATTTCCAGACAATTCCTCAATCTGTAGGACAGGTTTGTCTCTATTTAATGATTCGATTTAGATTTTGAGTATACCAGTTTACTCTTTTTATTTCTAAAAATCTGCTAAACTTGTTTGCCTTGATTTACTTTGTGGTTTCCAGTTGAATCTGTTTTCTAATTCAAATTGATGATTTATTTTTGTAATGTCAACATTATCAAAAGATAATTTTTCCATATCCATATTTTGTCTAAAGATATCGACAGTTCCTGGGCCATATCCTCCGTAATGGTTATTTGCTGCTATTATTCCTACTCTGACATCTTTTTCATTTTGTTTTACCTCTTTCATTTTCTCAGCCCATTTCTTTATCTCTTCAGTCCTATCAATTTGTATTTTACCAAATTGACTTTCAGCCAGCCTGCTATCTCCAATTAATCTAAGATATACAAAATCAGATGTTACTATTGGAGGGGTTTGCAATCTATCCATTTGACTCCAGACCATTGATATATTATTATTTTTAAAAAAGTTGTAAGCTAAATCACTAAACCATGACGAATGTCTGACTTCAACGGCATATCTGAATGTGTTATCAAACAAAAAATCAAATTTTGTAAAATCTTCAAATCCTTCTTTCAGTTGGCAAGATGGAGGTAATTGTATTAGTAACGCCAACATCTTGTCTTTAAGTGGTTCCATTCTTTCATAAAATAATTCTAATTCTTTTTGCACATTCTTGAATTTTTTTCATGTGTTATTATTTTAGGGGACTTGGCCGTAAATCTAAAATTATCAGGTGTTCGTCTATTCCAATTCTTTTACCATTAATTCACTAGGAATGTTATAGAAAGTAGAATCTATTTCCACGTAGTTGAAAACTTGAGAATAGTAAGGTAGCCACATTCTATTCTACATATTTGGAGGATAAAAAGGACCCTGCCAAGACGAATAACTCCAGCCACTGCAGCCCATGTAAAGCTTCAATTATTAGTATTTATGACTAGTTTTCAATATAAATTAAAGAACACATCACCTATTGATAAGCTGGGTAGATACGTTGGTGGATTCTGTGGGAGTCATGTTGTTAACAGTACGAATCCAGAGGAATTCACCAAATCATTTGAGATTAAATTATTTTTAATGTCTGATCTCTAACCAAAATAAATATTATGATAGAAACATACAATAATATGCTATAATAACGAAACTAAGTATCCTGTAGTAAAGGTAAAAAGATAAATCCTTTAGGAGAAACGATATTTATAATGGTATTTGAAACCAAACAACAAATAGAAGGATCGGATCAAATTATTATTTTGTTTTTTCGATAATTTTGCTTATCATCTTTAACAAGTAGTTCAGTTGCGTGTCTGTGCAATTTAAATATAATATTATTGACGCTCCAACGCACTTCGGTCCCACTTTCCACAAGTTGCAGCTGCTTCGTAGGTGCTCTGCAAGAATGATAACAAAACATCATCAGGTGAGCTGGCGCTACGTACTACATCATAGGGTAACAGATATTCTCCCATCTCCCTATGGTAGAATGCTTGAGCGGGTAGTGTGTGGTATTCATTGAATCCCGGAGGTTCTGGATACGTATAGGAATAGAATACTGGTTTATCAATAGGCCCACCGCCGGGCCAGAAACCGCAACTACTCACCTCATGCGAATAAGCTTCAATTGCGACAAAACGAGCAACGTTTGTTGCTCCAGGGTGAGGTGGTGCCGTACGTCCTGAAAACCGAGTAACGGCCAAATCAAAAGCTCCCCAGAAAAAATGAACCGGACTGACTTTCCCATTAAATCTGCAACGAAATTCAGTAAATATCCTGTTGGCCTGTGTCAGAATGCGCCAGAATTTCTGCGCATATTCTGGATCATAGGATGCATGTTTCTCATCCTTTTCAAATGGAATTCTATCTGCGACTTCTACGGGAGTGGTCCAAATTTTTACAGGCATTTCAAGAGAGTTTAAGGTGTCTATAGTTTGTTGATAAAAGTCGGCTACTGAACGCGGTCGAAGAGCAACCGTCTTAGCAGGACCATCAGTCGTTTCAATTATGAGTTTATGATCGATAAAATTGAAATCTATTTGGAGAAGTCGACCATTGTAGTCCATCGTCGACGTTGTGAGTCCGCGCGGTGATACATATAGAGTAGTATTCCACCAATGATTTGCCGTCGGTGTGAGTGCCAGTCGAATTTTTCCGACTATTTGGGTCCACATATGCAATGTGTCATAGGTCTCTTTCCATTCTGACAGCGGCAGTGGTGGCCATGAATTCACAGTTATTGGTGCCAAGTGCAGAGCCACCGCATGAACGAAACATATGTAAGGTAATAACAATAACTATTTTTTTTGATAAGAATTTGGTTAATTATGGCAGTGTAAATGATCTTAGCGTCGATAACGCAGCCTGGAAGTTCCAACGCTACAGTTTGGGGAAGGCAAAATTTCATGATTTTATCACTAATTATATCTCCATTTCATGTTAGATAAACAGAGCTAGGCAGTTAGATTAGTAACTGAATCGGCATACCAAAAATTATTGTGCTATTCGCCTTTCATTTGTTAAAGTAAGGCACTATCTATTGGATAGTAGACCTGGTTGCTCTTCTGGAATCCAATTTCCTGAAAATGGAATTATGACAGGTCACGTTAGAAGCTAATGACTGCAATCAGCTTAATGCAAAGTTGCCTGGAAGCCACCTAAAGCTGGATATATGTTACCGCCAAGCGCTAGTTCGGAGGTTGTGATTTTAGACTTTTCTGTATCTTTATCAGCTGTGCATCAATAGGAATAGCCCGAAAGTGCTCAAATTGTGTACATACTCAACCAGGCGCCTCAGCGTGACTTGCCTTTACATCAATGTCTTCTGTAAGTTCAGGATTAAGCTAAAAGTCTACCTTTTAATAATGACTGAAGATTATAATCATTATGAAATCTGCTCAAATTAATAAATATGGAAGCAGCCAAGTTATTGAGATTAACAATAGCGCCTCTGAACCGTCCGTTGCTCCCGGTAAAGTTTTAGTAGATATAAGAGCAGCCGGCGTAAATCCTGTAGATTGGAAAATTAGTGAAGGACATATGCAACAATTGGTATCACTTCAATTTCCATCAACATTGGGATTAGATTTCTCTGGGGTTATCAAACAGGTGGGAGAAGGCATATCTCCTTCAGAGTTTAAGCCAGGAGATGAGGTGTATGGACAGGCTGGCGTAATAAGTGGCGGATCGGGAGCGTTTGCCGAAATGGCTGTAACAAAAACGGAAAGTATCGCAAATAAACCTAAGAAATTAAGTTTTCCTCAAGCGGCAGGTTTACCCCTTGTAGGTGTAGCTGCATGGCAAGTTCTTATCGAAGATATACATTTATCAAAAGACCAGAAAATCCTAATTCATGGTGGCGCAGGAGGTATTGGATCAATCGCTATTCAGCTCGCCAAAAGTTTGGGAGCATACGTTGCAACGACAGTAAGCACAAGTGACAAGCAGTTTGTGCAAGAACTAGGAGCATATACCGCAATAGACTACAAGACTCAAACCTTTGAAGACATGCTTCAAAATTATGATGCTGTCTTCGATACTGTGGGCGGCAACACTTACAGAAGATCTTTTAAAGTTTTGAAGAAAGGAGGCGTAATTGTTTCTATGCTAGAGCAGCCTGATTCTGAGCTAATGAATCAATACGGGGTCAAAGCGAAATTTCAATTCACGCAACCTGATAAGGAACATTTAACGAAAGTCGCACAATGGGTGGATCAAAATAATAC
>VBPX01000100.1 GCA_005877075.1 Nitrososphaerota archaeon
TAAGTACAGTAAAATTAAATCCTAGAATAGCAAGCTTTTACAGACTACCCATAGTACATGGTGCATTAATAGTCAACGTTGAGCCATATAGTCCAGCAGATAACGCAGGGTTGCGAAGAGGAGACATAATCGAAGAAATAGACGCAAATAAGATAGATAGTCCTTCACAAATATCATCATATTTAAGAAAGAAAAAGACAATTAATGACAGAGTAACAGTATTAGTTAACAGATATGGGAGAGTATATGAAGTACCTTTCCAAATGGAAGCTCATCCATAACAAATGATTTTTAGGGTGAATTCTATTAAAGAGATCTAGAAGCAGAGAAAATTAGTAAAGAGATATTGAGTTGGTCTGGAGTTACCACTGGTTCTATTCGTTTTGGTGGTATTGAATTTTGTATAGAAAAAAGAGAGATGGGACACATTAAGGGCGATACGTTGGCAGACTTACCCTTTCCCATGTAAGTCAGGAATCAGCTAATTGATTCAGGTCGTGCTTCACAGCATCACATTTTACTTAAATCTGGACAGGTGAGCAAATGGATTAGAGGTGAAGATATATCTGAAGTCATGGGATTGTTCAGAACGCAGTATAAACGGTTAAATCCTCAAGAAGCAATAATATAAACACAGTAAACGTAACGCCTAAATAATTTGTTTGTGATTATCTATTGATAATCTATGGCTCAGCAACAACTATTAAGACAAGAATCATCTGTTTCTCAAACTCTATGTACATATAAAAAGCAATTAACACAGAACATCGAGCGATATACCCATGTGCCCAATATTAGTACTATTAGTCAACAGTCGAACCAAGAATCATCTATTTCCCAAATAATACGTACATATGGAAAACAGTTTAAACAGATTAGAAAGCAGTATACCGACGGACTTGGTGGAAGATGTGTCATGGGTGTCATCATGTCTTATTATGGTTGGGATGGCAAATGCATCACTAACGCAGAAAGAAGATTATATGCTGCATTAGTCGCATTGAGACAGGCCGGTATCAGTAGAGAATTACTGATAGAGCTGAATGATTCTGGTGCGACATTCGACGAGATAGCTGATTATCTGGACAGAAATTGCGGATCGGCAAATAGCAACAGGTAATCGTCGAACTCATGAACTCAACGGTGTTTAATGTGGTTTCTCCCTTCCAACCTGCTTACAAATGTCCAATATGTTGAATAAAATAATACCAAGCTTGAGTAGTAGGGTTCCTAAATTATAATCCTAGCATTTTTCAGTCCCACCGAACCCGATATAAAATTTGCGTATTGTTAAGAAATTTATTGTAAATATTATAAAATGATAAAATGTGAGCTTTGTTACCAATTTAAAATATAGCATATACTTCTTTGAAAGGTTAAAGTAATTAGGTTTACTATTTGAGTTGATTTATCAAAGAATGATGTAAAGAAAAATTACTTCCCAAAAGTACAGAAATTATCAATATTCAAAACAAAAATAAAAAGAAGGGATAGAATTATGGTAGGACAACAAGTTGTCCTGTCATAACTGGCAAGTGATATTTGCAGTAATAGGTAAATACTCCACTTTGGTCGGCTGTAAATGTAGCGTTTCCACTATCAGCGTAACCAAGGTCAATATCCACTTTATATGGATCTCCTATAGTAAACGAATGTCTTTCTGTTTTGACATCGTCCACATTATAGAAATGCACAGTGACCTTGTCTCCCTTATTTGCAACAATCGTTGCCAGAGAATAATAATCTCCTGCGATCTTAAGTTTATCTTCAGCAACGTTTTCAATTTCTGACGTGAATATGTAGATGGTCTTTTCCTCTGGAGTCGACATTGGAGGTATTTTTCCTGATGATCCAGTAACGTTACTCATATTTTTCATTTCTGCTTTTGCTGAGGTCTCGTTTTCATTCTGTGCGTAAAAGGACTATACACTAATGTATTGAATCGCACCGAAGCCGCTAAGAAAAGGTTATTAAAATTATTAAAAAAGACTATACACATCTCAATAATGTCATCACGTGAGCCTTTAAGAGTGGTTGTACGAAAATTGGCAGACACATTTAACAATCCGCAGAATAGAGAATCATACACATCAAGATAACTTTATTTTAGTCACGGTTCGATGGCATAATTCCAACTCTATATTGGATGTTCAGTTTGGTCTTATACGTATACAAAGTGTCCGAATTCCACTGCTATTTCTTCAAACGTACATCTATTAAGTACCACTAATTTGAATAAAGCTTGTATTTCAAAAAGGACTATACACTAATGTATTGAATCGCACCGAAGCCGCTAAGAAAAGGTTATTAAAATTATTAAAAAAGACTATACACATCTCAATAATGTCATCACGTGAGCCTTTAAGAGTGGTTGTACGAAAATTGGCAGACACATTTAACAATCCGCAGAATAGAGAATCATCTTATTTTGATTTTTATGATAATTCCTTGATAATTCATGGTTTCCCTCCAAATGTTCCAGGCAACAAGGAAGGTTTTAAGCAGTTGATTTATCTGCTATGGAAAGCGTTTCCTGATATAAGAATTATGTTTGATGATATCATTATCGAAGGAAATAAGGTTGCATGCAGATACAACCTAACTGGCACACACAAAGGTGAATTTATGGATCTTGAGCCAACCGATAAACAATTCAGTGTCAATAGTATGACAGTATTTTCTTTTCGTGATACAAAATGCATAGAACGTTGGAATCCGGTAGATATGATTTCATTGAGGGAACAGTTGAGAACCTGGCCCTAAACCCAAATCTTCCTAAATTGAAAAACTGCCTTTGAGAATTGATTTACCTAAAAAATGTATTGGGTAGCGTTCTTGAATTGACATGAATAAGCATATTTTCAAGACATCTAACTGACGCCATTTACCTAGATGATTCATTTATGCGATTCTTATTATTACATAACTTTAATGGTCATTAGAACAAAACGCTAAATAGTAGATCAACAGAACCCGTATACATACGAGGACCGAATCCTACCGAACCTGATATAGAATTTACATATTTTCAATATATTTCTTGCAAATATTATTAAGGTATAATATCTGATGATCGTTAGTATAATGAATATTCTTTTCTTTTATTCATCAATTGGGTTACTTGCATTAGATCCAATTTCTTCATTATTCTCTGATCCGTATACACCAAGTTCTTTCAGGATGGTTATTACTACAGGAATTTCTAAATCTAGTTGCATTGCAATAAATTCTTCGCCAATTCCAGACAAATATAGGTTCCTTACAACATCTTTCTTTTCTTCTGGAATTAATTTTGGCTGGGACAGTTATGCTCTGTGATCACACTATTATTCCACATATAAATTTGGCTTAACATGGTTCAGTTGAATTAAGGAAAATAAGAGATTTCTTTTTTTACCGGCTAGCGCTTTTCATTCTGTATGTTGTATTGGGAATTCCTTACACTTATGACGAAAAATGCTTCCAATCTTCCGCGGCTTTGGAGTAGATTAAAGATTTTCAACCATCCTTAGGACAAAAATTCTTCAATTTGTTTCAATAAACATGGATTAACACTGGAAACAATATGCATACGACCAGACCTATTATACAAGTTTAGAATTCCACACTTTTCCCACCATACGCAAAAATTATGGTTACCATACTTAGTAACCAGATACAAGTTAAAAGCATTTATCCTTTCATTAATATATTATAGTTTATGGCAAAATTTGTTGAAATGGATGAGAGGATAAAATTCAAAGATCAGGCAGAAGAAAAAATAGTCGGTCCAGTAATTCTGATAAACAAGTTTAATGTACACCCAAATAAGGTAGAGCAGTTTCTGAAGGATTGGACACAGGATGCCACTGCGTTTAAACGACAACAAGGATTTGTTTTTGCACAGTTGCATAAGGGGGTAGGAAAAAGTAGTGTATTCATTAATTACGCAGTTTGGGAGTCGATGGAGTGTTATAAGGAAGCAGTTAATAAAATTCTTTTTAGTTCCGAACCACAATCACGACTTTTAAAATATGATGATAACAGTTTAATTATTTCCCCACATTTATTCAAGAGGGTTGCCGTACAAGGAATATGTGCTGCCGATTAGAAAGTAATTTTACTGCATGTGAAACATACAATAGTGACAGAGCAATAGGATAACAACATGTAAGATGAAAGAGGGTAATAGACAATGATCGAAAAATCAAAATTAATGGTAAATTGCACTGCCATAATTAAAAAATACTAAATACAAGTTCGGATATAGTAAATCGCTCTTGAATTGGGTGGAAAAAAGAAAAATAATCGAAATCGAAATTCGAATTCATCATCACTCAATAAATTACGTTCACTATCAATTACTAATATTCTAAAGTCATTGGGTCCCGGTGTAATAACCGGAGCTTCAGATGATGATCCATCAGGTATAGCTACCTACTCCCAAGCTGGTGCAAAGTTTGGTCTTGGGATGTTATGGATGACCCTATTTCTATTACCAATGATGATTGTTATTCAAGAAATGTGTGCTAGAATCGGTCTTCTAAGCGGAAATGGTTTAGCTGCCCTGATAAAGAAAAAATATTCTGCTAAAATTGTATATCCAATGTCAAGCCTTCTTTTAATTGCGAACACAATAAATATCGGAGCTGACTTAGGAGCCATGTCTGCGTCGATTAAGATCATTTTCCCCCAAATTCCCTTTGTGGTAACATCATTGTTATTTTCAGCCATTATAATAGCTTCAGAGATTTTCATTCCTTATGACAAGTATGTCAAAGTATTAAAGTACCTGGTACTTTCACTTTTCGCATATGTCATAACTGCGATAATTGTAGGAGGGAATCTAAGCCAGATTTTTTTTGCGACTATAGTTCCTAAGATAAGTTTTAGTTCTGATTATGCAGTGATGTTCGTAGCTGTTATCGGTACAACCATCTCACCTTATCTTCTTTTCTGGCAAACATCCGAGGAAGCTGAAGAAGATGTAACAAAACACAAGATAAAAGAGATAGGAAAAGGCAAACCCAAGGTCTCTCCAAGAGAAATAATGTTAATGAAAGAGGACATAGGTATAGGTATGTTTTTGTCGCAGGTCATCATGGGGGGTATAATAATAACTAGCGCTGGTAGTCTCCATGTTGCCGGAATAACTGACATTCAAACAGCAGATCAAGCAGCTAGCTCTCTAGAACCGTTAGTTAAGAGCTTCCCTAATTCAGGTCAAATATCTAAATTGATCTTTGCATTTGGTATCATTGGAACAGCATTACTTGCCATACCTGTTCTGGCTGCATCTTCTGCGTTTGCATTGTCAGATACTTTTGGTTGGAAAGAAGGGTTAGAAAAAAAATTTACTCAAGCCAAATCCTTTTACTTAATAATAGTAGTTTCAACCTTATTGGGAACTTGGATTTCGTTTTCTAATATTAGTCCTATTAAAGCATTGATATTGACAGCAGTAATCAATGCAGTCGTAACTATTCCTATTCTTTTTCTAATCATGAGGCTTGCAAATGATAAAAAAATACTACATAATAAAACCAATAGTCATTTTTCAAATATAATTGGTTGGATTACATTTGCAATCATGACAATTTCTGTAATTGTAATGTTTCTGACGTTTAGTAATCTATAGACTCAGGGACTTACTATGTCGCATTATATTCGTTAATAAGCTTTGGACGAATGATTTACCGAAGTTATTGTAGGCCTTTATTATATGAAAGGTATATTATTCTACCAACAAACTAGAATTTTAAACCAAAAATTCTACTAGGAAAACTATTCCTTAGTTGTATCTAATTCTTCATGAAATTGTTTTAATGTTTACTTTAGGATTTAAGAATCACTCACAAAAAAGGTCATTTCACAACTAGTACAGGACAATGCGCATATGTTACTACGCCACTGGCGACGCTGCCCAAGAGCATTTTTTTAATTCCAGAAATGCCCCTGCTGCCAATGACAATCATCTCTATCTTATTTTTCTCAGCATATTCTACAATCTCTTTTACGATAGATGAGATACCAATAATAACATCGGTCTTAACACTGACATTTTTTTCCATTGCCTTTTGTTTCACCTTGCCTACATGCTTCCCACCTCTTTGCATCGTTATCATCATAATATCTTTGAGAGCCCCGGGCAGTCTCGGCGTTATGGTATCTTCCAGATAATTATATCTGATGTCAGGAGAGACAACGTATATTGCAGTCAATTCTGCGTCCAGTCTTTTGGCCATGTCAATTGCGTGAGCGCTAGCGTCAATGGAGGGTTTGGAACCATCTACTGCAACAAGTATCCTTCTAATAGGCAATAATGTCCGTTATGATTATTATTATATAGGTATTTAGTAAAGGAAGCCTTCTTGATATTGGAATGGAGTAGCAATCTGAATAAGTAGTGAGTTCAGAAACTAACATATACAAGATTGCTTATTTAATAAGACCTTAAATTACTACCTGATAACTCAAACACCTGAGATTTTCTTTTCACAAGAATTTTCAATACGCATAAGATTCTAACTATAGAATAGTTAGTGTTGACTCTTTCAGTGAACAGTAAATTACAATCTCTTCATGGTATGTATTGGGTTTACTACGTATCCAAGGAACTTCCGAACCTGTCGACTTTTCTTTTCCTACAAGACTCATTTTTACTCTGTCCTTATTGATTCCGAAAATCCGCAAGTCTCTAATTGTATACTATATTTTTGTTACAAGTCTCCCCCTTGATACGAGATAATTATTTATTATAGATTTGATAATCTTATGTATTACTCACTCGACCGATGGAAGTATGGGTTGTTCCTTGCTCCAAGATACGCACTCCAATATATAAAAATTTCTAGATCAAATCAAATAAAGTAATCCAATTTGCATCCTTTTAAAAGCAGCGGGTATATTAAATCCTATCCATCCCAGTTTCATTATATGAATATAAAGTGAACTTTGCAAAAAGAAATTAAAGTGCTTTGCTCTATCAATTCAGGAAACAAAATGTCTCAAGACCTGAAAATAAGTAAAATATTAGTTGCCGTGGATGGTTCAGATAATTCAATGAGAGCGGTAGATTATGCAATTAAATTAGGTCTAAGATTTGATGCAGATCTTATTGCATTACATGTTGCGCCAGGCGGTAAGTATGATTCAGAAGAGTATCTTAAGTATACGAAACGTGAATATTCCTATCTAGATAAGATTGGACAGAAATCCGTTACTGCGGCGGTTAAACTTGAAATAGATGTGATAACAGCCAAATCCTCAGTTGTGAATGAAATAATAGATTACGCAGACAAAAAAAATATAGATCTCATCGTCATTGGCATAAGAAGCGTTTCAGAATTCCGGTTCATGCTTGGCAGCACAGCTTCAGGAGTTGTAATCAATGCTTCTTGTCCTGTTCTAGTAGTAAAGTAAATAATAAGTATGCAGATGATCACAGATAATTATATACTTACAAATTATTGATCTATAAAGAATACAAAATTAGAACCGTAATAAATACAGCTTTAAAATGTTTATTATCAAGAAATATAAAATTTCATCGAAATCATTGATATACATATTCCTATATAAGGGATCGTCTTTACAGAATGCTTTCATGCAGATTGTAAGGACATAACTCGATCAACCACGCTTAAATTACAACAGTTTTGAAGGTTTCCTTTTAGACCGCATTTTTCTAAGATAAATATTTCCCCGAGCTGTTGTCAGGAATAAATTTATGGAAACATGTTGTCTCAATAAGTCTTTGTTTACAAGCTCAGCTGTAAGTCTTCTAACTCTAGGTCGAGACAAAGAGAATCTCTCCATTATATCTTTCTTAGTAACTCCCTCCTTTGCAAATTCTAAAACTTTTTCAACTAGTTTATCATCATGTTCATCCGAATTCGACGTTAATCCCATAATCAAGTATTACAGTTATATTATAGAAATGTATTGTATATTTCTTTTCAAGTTTCTTATTAATTCCTTCTTCAATATAATCATCAGTGTATGTTATTGGATTCAGCATAAGTAAAGCGCATGAAAGATAAGGTATCTCATGGGTTAGATCGATTGAAAAATGAACACTTACACCTCGCTCTAGGAGGATAATCCGTTGAGACGAATTAAATTCTCAATTTATTTCATCATCCAAAACTAGCAAAATTAGTAGAATTTCATTACAGGCTAAAGTTATATTTTCTTTTCGTTGACGCTAAAACTCATTTTCAGCAAAAGACTCAGTTTTCTTATTTCAATCTTTCTCTGTTCGAATCTACTATACTTGAGAAACTAATCCCATAGAAGGACTAGCATTTGATTTTGATTTAATATCGACTACAATAGATTAACTTTACATTACTACTTATTACTCCATCTCTTGAATAGTACATGTGACAGTAAATATAGCAATCAATGGATTTGGTAGGATTGGTAGATGTTTCTTAAGAGTCGCTATGGCCGATAAGGAGTTCAGTAGATATGCGACTGTCGTTGCCATAAATGATCTAACAGATCCAAAAACAATGGCTCATTTATTCAAATATGACTCAACCTTCGGCAAATATGAAGGTAATGTGGAACCTACCGAAAACGGAATAGTGATAGATGGTCACAACTTGAAAGTATGCTCGAAAAAAGATCCTTTAAAACTTCCATGGAAAGTTTTGAAGATA
>VBPX01000101.1 GCA_005877075.1 Nitrososphaerota archaeon
AATTAGACCACGGAATTAAGTTGGAGAGCTATTCTTATAAGGAACCCCCATAAACTTGAATATGTTGGCAACTGAAGGTTATTGTGTAAAATGTAAAGCAAAAAGGCAAATTAAAGGCGAAACACAGGTTGTAATGAAAAATGGAAGACCTGCGACTAGAGGAACTTGTTCAGTTTGTGGAACCAAAATGTTTAAGATCGGTGGTGGTCCTAGCAAATCTGTGAAGAAATCAACAGCAAAGCCTAAAGCAAAAGCAAAAGCAAAGCCTAAAGCAAAAGCAAAAGCAAAGCCTAAAGCAAGAGCAAAAAGACGATAAATTCCTATATTTCTTTTTTATATTTTTGATTTTTTTTATGTAAAGCGCTAACTATAGTTGGAATAAGACACTATTTTATTCTATATGGAAAATTTCTCTTCTATCAGATTGAATTTTTCTATGTTTCCACAACAAGATATTAGTTCACGTAATTTAGTTCTTGGGAGTTCTGATTTTACTAGATCTCTTGCAATTTTTATCCCATCATTAATGTCGCTAGTCTTTTCCCCAGCGATTAACGCAATTGACGTGTTGAGGGCTACAATATCCTGTTTTGCTTCATTAGATTTCCCATAGATTGTTTGTAAAGTGGTCTTTACAGAATCCTCTATTGAATTTACTTGAATCGCTTGCTTTTTTACAACTTTCAAATCCAATAATTTTGGATCTACTTCTTGTCTTTCGATACTACCAGACTTTAGAGTAAGTACAATATTTTTGGCAGTATTTGACAATTCATCCATTCCATCTAAAGAATGAACAAGAATAATTTTCTTAATATTGGATGTAATCATCGCATTAGAAATTAGATCAAAAAATTTCGGATCAGCGATTCCTATCACTTGCGATGTAATGTTCGTGCATGGATTGCACAATGGGCCTATAATATTAAAAACAGTCTTAAATCCCAACTGCTTTCTAATTCTAGATATTTTTTTCAAATTAGGATGAAAATTAGGCGCAAATAGAAAAGACAGCCCAATACTTTCAATTGAATCAATTACCTCTTTTTTTGAGATATCTAGATTAAATCCAATATACTCAAAAAAATCTGCACTGCCAAACATTCCACTGGCAGATCTGTTCCCATGCTTTGCTACATTTATTCCAGAAGCAGAAGCAATAATGGATGCTGCTGTACTTATATTAAAAGAATTTGACAGGTCACCCCCGGTACCGCAGTTATCGATAAGTGAACCTTTGACTCTAGGTGTTATTGAAAGAGATTGTTTGATTAAGATTTCTCTTATTATTCGTAGTTCGTTGTAGTTAACCCCTCTATACGTCAATGCAGTTAGAAACGAAGCTATAGTACACTCAGGAATCTCATCTGAAAATAAAAGATTGATTGCGTTTGCAAATTCATTTTCGTCAATATTCAGCTTCGATAAAATTTTTCTTGTTTGAAGCTGTAGATATTCTATAGACATTATCTTTTCAGAATATCAATAAAATTTTCCAATATATGATAACCGTTTTTGGTCAATACAGATTCGGGATGAAATTGAACCCCGTATATTGGATATTTTTTATGTTTCAGGCCCATAATCTCCTGATCATCAAGCGATATTGCAGTAACTTCCAAACATGCAGGAAAATTATCTCTGGATGCGACCAGTGAATGATATCTTGTTGCTACAAATGGGTTTGCTAGTTTTCTAAATAGTTCATTATCCATATATCCAATTTCGCTTGTTTTTCCATGTCTTACTACTCTGGCGTTTATTACGTTACCTCCGTAGACATGAACTATCCCTTGGTGGCCAAGACAAACGCCCAGTACTGGAATACTGGGTCCAATTCTTTCAATAACATCACCGCATATTCCAAATGATTTTTTATCTGAAGGATGACCGGGACCTGGTGACAAAACTATTCCATCAGGTTGCAGTTTTTTTATATCGTTTATACTGAGTTTATCATTGCGAATAACAACTGGTTCCGTAGAAAGTTTACCAAACAGTTGAGCAATATTATATACAAAGGAGTCATAATTATCAATAATCAAGATCTTTTTCATATCACAGCACCGCGCTTTATGACTTCATCTCGATGTTAATTTTTAACGGTATTGATATTTAATGTTTATAAATTAATTCTTAGATATATCAATCTTCATTCAAAAATATTTTTCCCGAAGACATAGCTCCAAACCCAAATAACTATAATGAGACTAATAATTAATTGATAATACATTAAATAATCCTTTATTTCCAGTAAAAACATTGAGAAATGATAAGAGTATTCATAAATGGATATGGAAATATTGGTAGGAGACTTGCATCTGCATTTTCTCGTGACAAAGAAATTCAATTTGTCGGAATAGGAAAGTATTCAATTGATAGCAAAGTTGATGAAGCGTTTGCCAAAAAATATGCTGTTTATGTCCCGGAAGAAATGATATCAAAATTTAGAAATATGCGCTATGATATTTCTGGTACAATTTCAGACGCAATAAAAGAATCTGATCTTGTAGTGGATGCTGCGAAAGATGGTTTTGGTTATAGTAATAAAATAAATTTCTATGTCCCTATGAATAAACCTGCGATTTTTCAAGGTGGAGAAGACAGAACTGGCGAAAAAAAAGTTGCCGATATTATTCACAATTCTAGGGTTAACTATGAAGAAGTGACAAATCAAAAGTATGTTATTCAGGGCAGCTGCAATGTTTCAGGGATGGGTAGAATTATGCAACCCATGATTGAAAAATTTGGTGACAAAATTCAAAGATATGATGTTACATTGATTAGAAGATGGGCAGACTTAGAAGATACAAAAGAAATTAAAGATTCCATAGAATGGGATAAAAATCCACATCATCAGGATGACGTTAAATCGTTTCTCCCATCAGTAAAACTCTATGTAGAATCATACAAAGTTCCATCTAGAATGATGCACTTACATCAGATGACAATTAGATTCAAGGACAAAGTCCCCAATTTTGATTCATTATCAGATATATATGAAAACGAATTTGGAGTGGCTGTTCTTAATAAAGCAAAGGGTACTGCTGACATTAGAAAAAAAGCCCATGAATTTGGGTTTGAACATGGCGATACTAATATGGTACACATTCATGAGGAAACGATGAGAAAGACTGATGATACTCTAAAAATCCTATATTCTGATGACCAAACAGGTATTGTAATTCCTGAAAATCATCTTCTGTTTCAATCGATGATGCTTGGTCGACCAAAAAAGAAAGCATATGAACAAACAGATTCACTTTTTCAAATTAGTAAAAAAAGAAATTTGCTTGAAAAAGAATTTGCTACCTAGTTATATAACAAAGATTATTTAGTTAACGCTTTTATTATAACACGTTAGCTAGCGTGTGGGTCACTCGAAAGAGAGGAAACTCCTCCCTCATAACAGGCACTCAAATTAGTGATAATTAGGTGGAGACACCTGGCAACGGAACAGAAAGGAAATCCAGTTGATTAAAATGATGATGATGGTGAATAACCTGAAGATGTCAATACTGGAATGAAACCGCCGACCTGAGTGGAGCAAGGACAAAAAGGGGTAAACATTCCTGCATGATCCCAGGTTGACCGCTCAGTGGAATCCCACTTAAAACAAAAGGAGGGTTACTGCTAGCAAACACCTATTTTTGATTTTAAGGCACCATCCCTAATATGAGCAAATTTAGTAACCTTTTGAAAATTATAAAGAAATGATGTCCGTAAGTAAACCGAACAATTCTACGCGTATCATAGACATTCAATGATAATGGAGCTCAAGTAGATTTGCGAAATTATGTGGATACTGGCTTATTTTCTTGCCTTCCACAAGACAAATACTGATACTGCCGCCATCATTCCTCCAAGAGTTCCAAGTACCTGAATTGGAAATCCTCCTGTCGCTGTTGCGGTACCCTCCGGAGCATTTTCAGTCACATAAGCAATTTCAGAGTTTCCACTTTTAGATACACTGGCAAAACCACCAATTTGAATTTGACCACTCGGTGGCGGATGACTGGAATGTATATTGACATCTGTACCATTGATTACTGCCTTTGCGTTAGATTCCTTTGCTTCCATAACTCCTTCTCTAAAACTACTTTCCCCTAATGAAAAGATAGAAACTACTCTAGCGCCTCCTAGTTCTTGATATCCGGA
>VBPX01000099.1 GCA_005877075.1 Nitrososphaerota archaeon
ATTTTACCTTGATAATAATGCCATTAAAATTATTTGGCGCATCGGGATCCCCTATAAGAGCGATTGCTATAGACAAGAGTTTATGAGAAGAATAAAAATAATAAGAAAATATTAGATTCATAAACCAAATATTAAATTTGGAAATCAAAAAGGGTGTGAAATATCCTCAATCAATCTACATCGAGTTTTAATACTCCCTAAACTATAGTCTATTAGTATGCCAACAGCTTATGTTTTAATAAATTGTGATCTTGGTTCTGAGGAAGAGATATTACAAGAAATTAGAAAACTGCCTGGAGTAAGTGAGGTAAGTGGAGTATATGGAGTATATGATATAATTGTAAAGATTTCTGCAGATACTATGGACAAGCTTAGAGAAACCATAACATGGCACGTAAGAAGAATAGATAAGGTTAGATCTACGCTGACAATGATAGTAATAGAAGGTCAGGCAGGAAAGGATAAAAAGAATCAACCCAACATGTTCTGAATAATTTTAACATTTTGGATAAATGTTGATGCCTCATTTGAAGTATTGAAAAAATGTGGAGATGCTCTTACTGCTTTTTTCTTTCCGCCTCCAACAATATCCCTCTCTGCGACTATTATTCCTCTTTCTTCCAAGTTAGATACTGTAATCTTTGGACTGACAGAATCTATGATGAAAGATACTATTGACGTTCTCAGCTTCTCATCCTCAGGCCCAGATATCGAGATCCCACGAATCATTTTTAGCTTCTCTATTATTTCATTAGCTACATTCATGTTCATTTTTCTTATATTGTTAATGCCTAACCGCTGCAAGTACTTTAATGAGGACAAAAGTCCAGCGATACCGACATAGTTTCTAAAACCGGTCTGAAATTTTTGCGGTGAATCAACATAAACCAGGACTTTTTCTTGCGTAATAATTGCAGATTCTCCTCCAATATATTTAGGAGTTAGCAATCCAGAAGATTCTTTATTACAATAAAAAATTCCAATACCAGGTGGTCCACAAATCCACTTGAATCCGGGAAAAGCTAGAAAGTCACATCCAATTTTTTTTACGTCTACATTAATTGAACCTACTGATTGGGCTGCGTCTATAGAAAATAGTGTGTTATGCTTCTTTGCAATTTCGCCGACTTCTTCAACGGGCATTATTGCACCATTATTGTAAAGAACATGACTTAGGGTTATTAGTTTTGTATTCTTATTTTTTGCAATTTTATCAATCTTGTCAAGATCAAAGAAACCATTATTATCAATTTTAATTTCTTCCAATTTAACACCATGTTTTTTGGAAATATTTAACCATGGAAAATAATTAGCATAATGCTCATGAAGACCTCCTCTTGCAATAATTATGTCTGATTTTTTCCAATCAATACCTGATGCTACATGATTTAATCCCTCAGTTGTACTTTGAGTGAAAATTATTTCTTCAGGTTCACAGTTAATAAGTTGACTCAGATTAGTTCGAAGCTCTTTCATAAGCGCTGTAATGTATTCTTGAACAGAAGTCGAATCAGGTCCTTCTTCAGAGCATCTTACCAAAAAATCAGTAATTGCCTTTATTGTATACAAAGGCATCGGAGCAAATGAACCGCAGTTCATATAGATCTTTTTTTTCGTAACTGGAAAATCCTTACGTATTATTTCTATATCCTTTTCTTTTGATTCATCATAATCCATTATAACCCCTTTAAATAATTCATTATAATAAAAATCATGATTTCTGAGATACTGGACAATAGTGGATTTAATACTCTGATATATGATGATCCTTATGCAAAAATATGTCTAATTACATCGATAATATTAGAATTCCAGAATAATACTGAGTACCAAAAAAAAATAGCCTACATAGACCTTGACGCGGCATTTACTTCTTATGCTAAGGCAGGATTGATTCCTTTCATAGAAATAGAAAAAATAGATGACGATATTTACCAGTCACAATCAGGCGGTTTGAAAATATATCTCCCATCTAAAGATATCTTAGATTTTATTGTAGTGGATCTTATAAAATCAATGGAGGAATACTCCTTAATTATTTTTGATTCTATAAATTCATTTTATAACCTTTTTTATGATAAAATAGTACCGAGTTCAAATAACAGTTTAAAAATTGGAAGTTTAAATCAATTACTTTATTTTTTTCTGATGTTGATACTAAAACATACTTCATATTTTAATATCCCATTTCTGGTAACCAGCATGATTCGATATAAAAGAAAAGGAGTAGTGACAAGCAATAGACTTCTTAATAAGAAAAGTTCTCTGAATTTTTATGTTAAAATGAAAAATATTAATGATCTTTCAGTTACAATCCTGAGACATCCAAAAATTAATCAAAAAAATTTCATAATAAAAAATAAGATCTCAAGCTGGAGTTAACCGTGTATTTTAATCCCAACTATGTGGAATCCAACAATCAATGCAATGATTAGAACCGTAAATCCTCCGGTCAAAAATCCCCATTGATTTTTTGATGAAGCTGTTTTCCCTGAATTATATAGCAAATAAGCTCCAAACATTCCCATAAGTAGTATCATAACTATTACTATTGTTTCGCCAATTGTCTGAATAGACCTTGATGGAATAATAAATTGTTTGGATCGTGCGCCTGCGCCTTCTATAATTGAATTTACGAGTCCTGAAGCAAAGGCGAAAAATGCAATTAGGTAGACTACGGTTGCAATTGTAATGTATTTTGAAGTGCTAGTAAGCATCAGATACAAGTATAATGAATAATAATTAAGTTTATCGACTATTTAGATTAGCATTAATATTTGATTCTTGAATAATATTTGGATTGAAGACATTACAAAAAGAAGAACTAGTACTGTCTGGAGAATCGTACAGAAATTTTGTATGTTCTGTAAATTCTAAATATATAGCAGCAAGTTACCCTAAAGTACTTCGTCAGTTTATGGAATTTCATGCGAGGATTTGCTTAAGGGAGATTCAATTCTTTTTTAAGGCAAGCAAGTAGCTTACCGCTCCACCTAGGTGGTTTTTTAGACGAGTGCATTACAAAAGGGACACGAGATAATTTTCAGGTTTTCAGTAAAGACGCATTAATCGCATTGACAAGACTGGTTCTACGAGTACGGTCATGACTTTGTTTTATTTTGATTGTTATTTGTTATTAACGAATATTCATTACTTTGAGCATTAATAGCTATTGATTTAATTTTCTTAGAATCATGGGTGTAGAACGACAATTCGAATGGTGCTTTTTTATTAGGACTAATTATGTCTGGATTAGTATATTTATAATCGATGTCTAAGACTCTGTGTTCCTTGTCATAAAATATACCGGATACCTTCACCGAATTGGCATTATCTTGGTGTAAGTTTCCCCTGTTCCGGCTAGTAAACCGTTCTTATCATACACACTTGCGGTTATGCGAACTGATTCAATAGGATATGTAAAGTTATTAAGCACTTCACCTACTATTGTATCCGAATTTAATGCAGAATATAAAATATCAGGATTTGGCTCATCATCTTCACCTATTGTCCCATTAAATATTGGGGTCGAGGTATTCTCATCAGTAGTTATCTCAATCTGACCATGTATTGGGTTCATAGACATGGAAGAAAAAATTAATTCTAGTAGAGCAACCAATGTACAGAAAAAAAATCGGCATTAAATATGATGAACACATAGTGTAATTTTGGATACTAATTCTATTCTTACTCCTGCATGATTGATAGCTAAAAGTCTCGCAATCTTGAGCCTTCCATGCATCATTCGCCATCTTTATAGTTTTTATATCAATTCAATATAGATAAATTTAATGCCCGAATGTAAAATCGTTAATGAACGATTTTTTTGCAGCACTTGATGCAAATCTGATTATTAGAGAAAATTTATAGCGCATAGGGTCTATCCTAAAACATGAGGTGTAAGAATTGAGTGAAGATTTTGTTAAGGTTGCAGAGTTAAAAGACATTGGACCTTCAAGTATGAAAGCAGTTGAAATAGGCGGCGAAAAAGTTTGTATCATTAATACTGAAGGAAATTATTATGCGATTGGAAACGTC